>JBGAVF010000338.1:0-2579 GCA_044228315.1 Bacteroidia bacterium
AGCCCGGGGATACGGTTGGTGATAAGCCCTTCCAGATGCTGCTCCAGGAACAAACTCACAAACTGATCACTCACAAATTCATAGTAGTTCATTAAACTGAATGATGAGGTGGAGAAGTACGGGGTCTGGTTTCCGGGATGCACATCGAGCAATGGAAAAGGAACGGTACCGAAATATTTGGCAGCCTTGAGGTAATAATACGTATAGCCCAGCATGCCGGTGCTGAACTGCTGCCGTATGTTGAAGTAGGCTTTGTCGTAATTGAATTCACCCATCAGCACATTTTGCAGGGCCTTGGAATAACCGAGAATGATCACCGGTGATTTTTCGGTGCCCATGAGGTAGCGTGTATTATCATCTACGATCACGCGCTCGTTGTGGGCATAGCGCAATTCAATATTGGCAAGGGTATTGTAAAACGTTGAGCCCAGGCTTCCGTCATTTTTATAATAGGCGAAAGGGAAATAGGCTTTGTAGTATTTGTTGGTAAAATTCAGTTTTACGATCCAGTCCTTATGCACCTGCGAAACGGCATACAGGCGGTTCTCTTCCGACAAGTTGATGCGGCTCAGGTTGGTGATGAGTGAGGTGATAGCAAACACAGCCGAATTGAAATCGGTACTCCCATCGCTGATGCCTGCCTGATCGAGGTCCACCCGGCGCTGAAATCCCACATTCGTCCATTTCTTTCTTGACAATACAAAATCGGCCAGGCCGCTGTATTTAATTTCCCGGTCTTTAAAGCCATAGGCTGCATAGCCTTTGAGGGTTACCACCCGGCTGAATTTGTAGTTGGTACGTCCGCCCAGGCTTACCCTCCACCCTTGCACGGCATTGTGGTTCACCAGATAATAATACGGACCGAGATCTATTTTTCCCACTTCATAAAAACCGGTTCCCAGAAACCCGCCCAGGGTGGTCATGTTCTTAATGCTTTTCACATTGCGCAGTGAATCCACCATATCGTAGGAACGCAGGTCGTTGGAGTCGAGTGCTTCGTGGCGGTGCTCTTGCCAGTACGAGGAGTCGCTGGCATAGCGCAGGGCATTCTGCACCACATCCACATTGTGTTCGAACAAGGCAGGCTTCTGTATCTCATGAATTTTAAAGTCCTTGTTGGAAATAACAAACTTGGCCAGAAAACTCGGCGTGTTTTTCAGCAGTTCATTTACGTCGATGAGCACACGGGTATTGCGGGGAAGAAATACCCCCGGCGCAGCTTCTGTATTTTCCTGCGATATCTTGATCTGATCGATGAAATTGAGATTGGCATCTTTGGCTATCTTCACATTGATCTGCATCAGCGCGAAGGAAGTATCCGAGATCCACACGTTGCCGGTAAAGGCCAGGTCCTGTTTTCGTTTGGGTATCACCTCAATTTTATAACAGGTTTTGTTTTCAATCATCACCGTATCGCGAATGTAATACCGGTAGTAATTCAGGCAGCCATCGCCAATGGGTGAGATGAAATACTTCTGCATGATCATCATCCAGCTGTCGTAAAAATTATATTGCTGTAAGGTAGCACCCAGCACCTGCACCGTGGTGCTTCCATCCACCAGTCCAACACCGGTTACCTTACTGGCTTTTATTTCCTCATGGTGTTTTTTAGGCGGAAACTGATAATAAAAATCGGAGACCGTTTCGGAGATGAATACCGGCAACAGGGGTTTGCCTTCATCGCTGCGTATGCCGTTGATGGAATCGAAAAGCGGTTTGATATTTTTAAACCAGGGCATCTTTTGCCAGCGTTCATCAATATGATCCACCGACAGGTCGAGCTTGGTGAAGCTTTCACAACGGTAGGCATCAAGCAGATCCGGATTGTATTTTTTGAGGTTGCGGTTGGCTGCCTTAATAATGGCAATGGCAGGATTTTCTCCGGGCTTGATCTCTACTTCACTCAAATCATAATTGTTGGGCGTAAGCACGATGTTCACTACCTGATTCCTTTCCCGGGTAAGGGGCTTGGAACGGGTATTATATCCGAGGTATGAACACCAGATGCTGTCGGAAGGTTGCGGGAGGGTAAGCTTGTAAGAGCCGTCGAAGTCGGCGGAGGTGCCGGTGGTGGAGCCTTTGATGAACACCGCAGCAAAGCCGATACCTTCGCCGGTGGATGCATCGGTCACCTTTCCGGTAATGGTGATCACCTGTGCAAATACCTGTGGCATCCACAAAAAACAAAGCAGCAATAGGCGTATTCTCAAGGCAGGAGGCTGTTCTTACGTTAAACTTTCAAATATAGGTTTTCGCATGGATTTTACAGGAGTTTCCACACCATCACTTTCCGGTCGTCACTCACACTGGAAAGGGTGTTCTCATCGATCCATAACGTTTTATTTACCGAAGAGGTGTGCCCGGCATTTTTCATAAAGTCAATAAACTTAAGGGGTGCGTGTGTTTCCGCATCAAAGATCTTCAGGGTTTTATCCATGCTCGACACCACATAGCGCTTCCCCGACGGAGAAAATGCAATGGCATTGATATGCAGCGTGGCTGCAGGATAATGCGATTTGAAGGCAAAGGTTTCGGTGTCCCAGATTTTCAGAAAACAATCGCGCCCCCCGCTCAGCAAC
>JBGAVF010000010.1:0-20994 GCA_044228315.1 Bacteroidia bacterium
ACAGGTTTTATTCGATGAATTTTTAAAATTTTAATACCAATCTATTATTAACAACGAACCCATATTATGTTTACCCGAATTTCATTATCCCTTGCAACCCTTCTTCTTATTTTCGCATCCTGTAATCAGGTGAAAAAAACGCCCGGAGGTATCGAATACAAAATTATAAAAGCCGGCAACGGCACCCGCATTGCCGGTGGCGACATGGTATTCTTCAAACTTATCGCCAAAAATGCCGACAGTACCATCATGAACTCAGCCAACAGCAGCGAATTCGGCAACTACCGTGCACAAATCAACGAGAAATTCGTGAAAGGTAATTTTGATGAGGTGATGACCATGCTCGGCCCCGGCGACAGTGCCTTCTTCAAGATCAATGCCGACACGTTTTATCTGAATTATTTCCACCAGCCAACTCCGGCTTTCATTAAAAAGGCTTCTACCGTTGACTTCTACGTGAACATCGACAGCGTGATCACGAAAGCCACCATGGATGCCCGCAAGCAGGAGATGGACAAGAAGAACAAGGAAAAAGAAGCCGCTGAACCTGCCCTCATCGAGGAATACATTAAAAGCAGCGGAAAGAATTTTACCAAAACTGCCAGCGGCCTGTATTATATCATCACCAAAAAAACCGGCGGTAAACTGCCCGCTTCAGGTGATATGATCAGCGCAAATTACACCGGCATGCTCTTCAACGGAACCGTGTTTGACACCAATAGCAAAAGCGGAAAACCCTTCGAGTTTGTACTTGGTGGTCATCAGGTGATCGCCGGTTGGGATGAAGCCTTCGCTTTGATGCATGAAGGTGAAACCGCAACCCTGGTAATTCCATCAGCACTGGCCTATGGCGGGCAAAATGCCGGACCGGAGATCGGACCATTCACTCCGCTGGTGTTTGAGGTAGAACTTCTTAAAATATCAAAAAGCAAATAAGCATGCAGCATCGTAAGTTCGTTCTCTTCACTCTTCTTTTGTTCACCGCATTGGGCCTTTCCGCCCAATACAAAACCGGGCCCAACGGGGTAAAGTATTTTTTCTGGCGCACCTATAATAACCCGCAGCACGCGGTTCCGGGCGACCTTGTATTTGTGCATATGATCGCCAAAAGTGAGAAGGATTCCACCTTCCTGAGCAGCTATGTACAAGGGCAACCGTTTCAGTTGTTTGTACCAAAACCTACCTACAAAGGATGTTTCTTCGAGATCCTTACCATGATGGGTGAAAAGGACAGTGCCGAAGTGCTGGTGAATGCCGACTCGCTGTTCCTCAACACGTTTGGTACCACGGTACCCGATTTTATACGTCCGGGCAGCAATGTGAAGATCCTGGTGAACATGGTTTCCATTATCACCAAATTTGAATACGAACAACGCATGGCCGAAGAAGCGAAACATGCCGATGAAAATCAGCAGGCAGACATACAAGCCTATATTGCCAAGAACAACCTGCAGATGAGTAAAACCACATCAGGACTGTATTACCAGTTTATGCTGAAAGGCAAGTCGCGGCATGCCATGAAAGGGGAAACCGTAAGTGTGCATTACACCGGTTACTTGCTGAACGGAAAAATATTCGACAGCAGCCGTGACCGCAACCAGCCTTTTGAATTCACCGTGGGACAAGGTGCTGTGATCAAAGGCTGGGACGAAGCCTTGCAGCTGATGGACGTGGGTGATAAACTGAAAGTGATCATCCCTTATCAGCTTGGCTATGGCGAAAACGGAGCCGGTTCCAATATCCCACCGTATTCTCCCCTGATCTTTGAAATTGAACTACTAAATATTAAATAACCTTTATATGCTTCGATTGTTCCCGGTTCTCATCAGCCTTTTTTTCATTTACACCTCCTGCACCGCCCGGCGCGCAGTGACTTCCGCTACGGCCAGTACCCAGGCCCCAAAAGACTCTCAGGCCCCGGCAAACATTTACGACAACAGCAAACCGGTATCACCGGAAAACCCTATTTATATTATGCAAAACCCAGATACCATAACGACTGCCAGCGGACTGAAGTATGTTATTTTAAAACATAACGGAACGGGCAAAAAACCAAAAACAGGCGATAAAGTGTCGGTGCATTACCGGGGCTATCTTGCCGATAAAACTGAATTTGATAACAGCTTTAAACGCGGTCAGCCCTTCGAATTTGAACTGGGACGTGGCCGTGTTATACCCGGATGGGAAGAAGGCATCGCCCTGCTGAATGAAGGCGATTCGGCCCTCCTTATCATCCCTGCTGCCTTGGGCTATGGCAGCCGTGCCGTGGGCGCCATACCGGCCAATTCCACCCTCTATTTCGAAGTGGAACTAGTAGCCATTAAAGAACCGGTGACCGTGCATCCGTATCCGTATCAGGGCAAGGAAAAACATGTTACCCCGAGCGGACTTGAATATTACGTAATTAAAGAAGGCACCGGCAAACAGGCCTATAAAGGCGCTACTGTGAAAGTTCATTATACAGGTTACCTGATCGACGGAAAGATCTTTGATTCTTCCGTGCTTCGTGAAGAACCACTCGAGTTTCAGGTGGGTGTTGGTATGGTGATCAAAGGATGGGATGAAGGCATCAGCATGATGAAAGTGGGCAGCATGTACCGGTTTGTTATTCCTCCGGCACTGGGATACGGCAGCCAGGAAATAGCCGGAGCCATTCCCGCCAATTCAACCCTTATATTCGATTGCGAACTGGTTGACGTGAAATAAACCGGCAGGGGCATACCTTACCGACAGTTTGTTTTTTCCGACAAAAGGATTTTTATACCTTCGAACTCTATTCATTACAGTTCATGGGTATATAATGCATGGGCTGTATGTAAACAACGGATCTATAGAAAACAAACCTAGTTATGGGGAGACGAAGAAAAATCACGGAAGTTCATTTACCCGATAAGGAAAAGTTCCTTATCAACCTGAGCCACCAGATACGAACACCGCTGAACGCCATCAGCGGACTTACCGAAGTACTGGAAGCCTCGGGACTCGATGAACAGCAAAAGCAATACCTGGCCCATATTCATTCGGCCAGCATCACGCTCTCGGGACTCATCAATACCTTACTCGATTTTTCACGACTGGAACAGGATACCCTGGTGCTGAAAGATGAGATCTTTTCGTTCGAAGAGATCATTCAAAACATCATCAACCTGCATAAGCCAATCGTTGCCGAGAAACGACTCGAACTCACTTATTTCATCGACCGCGACATACCTGAATTCCTGAGAGGCGATGCCGGTGTGATTCAGATCCTGATCAACAATATTGTAAACAATGCGGTAAAATTCACCTACAGCGGAAATATCAACCTCCGCATCAACCAGATTCTGGATAATATTCAATCCGTTACGCTGGAGATAAAGGTGCAGGACACCGGCATTGGCATACCTGCCGAAAAGATTGCAACCCTTTTCGATGCCACCGACAGCTATGAGATGGATTATACCCAGCCCATCATATTCCCCGCTCTCGGATTACAGATATCAAAGCAATTTGCTGCGTTAATGAACGGCACTATCAGCGTAGAAAGCACCGAAGGAAAAGGCAGTACGTTCACCATTCAGATACAGATCAAAAAAACAGGCACCAACGACCATCCGGTATCCAGAACCCAACTCACCCAGGAAGATATCTTCTTCAAGAACCTGCACATATTGCTGGTGGAAGACAATGAGATCAACCAGATCGTAACCCAGAAACTGCTGCAACTTCACGGCATTATTGTAGATGTGGCTGAGAACGGACAGGTGGCCATTGATATGCTGAGCAAGAACAGTTACGACCTGCTGCTGATGGACCTGCAGATGCCGGTGATGGACGGGTATGCCACCACCACCTTCATTCGTAAAATGATGGCTCCGTACATCAGCAATGTGCCTATTATTGCTTACACTGCCCATGCTTTTCAGGGAGAAGAACAGAAATGTCTGGCCCACGGCATGAACGACTACATTTCAAAACCGCTGAACACCGAGTTACTCCTGAAAAAGATCGCGGCACAGGTGCCATCCAAAACCAGCTATTATAAAAACTCGGAAGCCGCTTCGGTAAGCAAGCGCTTTAAGAACGATGTGATCGACCTTACCTATCTGCACGAAATGTCGCACGGCAAGCAGGAATTCATCAATGAAATTATCGAGACCTTCCTCACCGAAACACCGGCTGAATTTGCCGAAGCCCAGCAGAAATTCAGCAACGGAAATCTTGATGGTATGTACAAAAGCATCCATAAAATTAAACCTTCCTTCGCGCTCATGGGCATGCACGAAGTGATGTCGGCCATTTCCGAGATCGAGTATCAGTACAAGAACACAAAAAATATCATTAAAATTTCAGACGCACTCAGCAAGCTTTCGCGGCTTATTGAAAAAGCCTTCCCGTTGCTGAAAAATCAGATTCAAAAATGAACGCACCCGTTACCCGCATGCAGATTCCCTATTTACAGTTACAACATCAGAACTGTCCGATCAAACAACAGTTGCTCGATGCCGCTGCAGAAGTGATCGACAGTAGCTGGTATATCCTTGGCAAGAAAGTAGAACAGTTTGAAGAAGAATACGCCGCCTTCAGTCATGTAAAATACTGCCGGGGTGTGGCCAACGGTCTCGATGCCCTCATCCTGTCGCTCAAGGCACTGAATATCGGTGCCGGCGATGAAGTGATCGTGCCTTCCAATACCTATATCGCTTCCTGGCTAGCCGTTAGCTATACCGGTGCGGTACCCGTGCCAGTAGAGCCTCGTATCACCTCCTATAACATCAACCCCGACCTCATTGAAGAAAAGATCACCTCACGCACCCGTGCCATCATGCCCGTGCATTTGTACGGACAGGCTTGTGAAATGGAGGCGATCCTGAAAATTGCCGCCAAATACAAACTGGCTGTGGTGGAAGACAACGCACAGGCACAGGGAGCCACCTATAAAGACGGGATCACCGGGAGCTTCGGACATGTGAACGCAACCAGTTTTTACCCCGGGAAAAATCTGGGGGCACTGGGCGATGCCGGTGCCGTAACCTCCAATGATGAAGAGCTGATACGCCGGGTTTCCATGATCCGCAATTACGGCTCTGAGAAAAAATACTACAATGAAGTACAGGGTATCAACAGCCGCCTCGATGAACTGCAGGCCGCATTGTTGCGTGTAAAACTTACCCATCTCGAAGCGTGGACCAAAGAACGGCTGGCATTGGCCCGTTTATTTGACGAACGGCTTAAAGGTGTTGGCGATATAATTGTTCCGGCCACAGCGCAGTATGCATCGCATGTATATCATATTTACATGATTCGGACCGCCCGTCGGGATGCCCTGCAGGAACACCTGCAAAAACAAGGGGTTGGAACCCTTATTCATTACCCGCTGCCACCGCACCTGCAAAAAGCATACAGCGATATGAACAAAAAGGCAGGTGACTATCCCATTGCCGAACTCATTGCCAAAACCTGCCTTAGCCTGCCCTTGTATCCCGGACTGAAAACCGCTGAGGTGGATTACATTTGCGATGCCATACGCGGTTTCTTCCGGTAACGGCAAACGGTTTCTCCTTCTTTTTTATTCGTTTCCATATTACGTGATTTTCGCAGCCCTTCGGAAACCCTGACGAATTTTCATGGCATTTGAAACCGTACCCGTATTTTTGCCGTGAAATCAACACCATGCGCTTTAATACCAAAACCATACATGCCGGCCTGGAGCCGGACCCATCAACCGGGGCCATTATGACCCCAATATTCCAGACCAGCACCTATGTGCAGGAAGCTCCGGGCGTTCACAAAGGATACGAATATGCCCGTACCCAAAATCCAACCCGTGACGCATTGCAGAAAAATCTGGCAGCACTCGAAAACGGAAAATTCGGATTATGCTACAGCACGGGGCTGGGTGCCATTGATGCTGTGATCAAAACCCTTTCACCCGGTGACGAGGTGATCAGCACCAACGACTTATACGGGGGCACGTACCGTCTGTTCATGAAGATCTTCAGTAAATATGGCATCAAATTCCATTTTGTGGACATGAGTTCGGCCGAGGCCATTGCACCCCTTATCAGCGATAAAACGAAACTGATTTGGGTGGAAACCCCCACCAACCCCATGCTGAACATTATTGACATAAAGGCGGTTTGTGCCCTTGCCAAAAGCAAAAACATAACCGTGTGCGTGGACAATACCTTTGCATCGCCTTACCTGCAAAACCCGCTCGACCTGGGTGCTGACCTGGTGATGCATTCCCTCACCAAATATATCAGCGGACACAGTGACGTGGTAATGGGAGCCCTCATCACCAACAACGAGGCCTTGCACGAATCGCTGAAGTTTGTGCAGAATGCCTCGGGAGCTACGCCGGGACCACAGGATTGTTTCCTGGTGTTACGGGGCATCAAAACCCTGCATGTGCGTATGCAGCGCCATTGCGAAAACGGAGAAGCCGTGGCCCGATTCCTGCAAAAGCATCCGGCAGTAGACAAGGTGTACTGGCCCGGTTTTGAAACCCATGCCAACCATGCCGTGGCCAAAGCACAGATGCGTGGATTCGGAGGGATGATCTCATTCACACTGAAAAATGAAAACATGGAAGCAGCCCTCTCCTTCCTGAAAAAGATCCACCTGTTCTCACTGGCCGAAAGCCTGGGCGGTGTGGAAAGCCTGGTGGGCCATCCGGCTTCCATGACCCATGCCAGCATTCCGCGCGAAGAACGCCTGAAAACCGGCCTCACCGACTCCCTGTTGCGCCTGAGCGTTGGAATTGAGGATATCGACGACCTGCTGGAAGACCTGCAACAGGCCCTTTCGTAAGTTGCACGGCAAACGCTTTACGTGTATCTTTGTTATACTGTTACTATCAATCACATTATGGGCATTTTTCAAAAATTCTTTGGCTATCTGAACCCTTCCGGTTTCATACACCGGGATGAGGCATCGAAGAAGAACGTGAATCTCCGGTTCATGCACGGCATCAACCGTATCAGTATCTGGATGATGCTGGCAGCCCTCATCATTATGATCATACGGTATGCTTTTATGTAACGTTTTGGCAGGGAATTGACATCTTGTCGGGACTTTCCGGAAATGCATGCTTTTTGAAAGCTTCGGGTAACTATTAAAAATTAAATATATAAAACCATGGGATTCGGACTTCTTTTAGGAATTGTAGCTTTTGCCCTCAGCCTGCTGGTGAGTTGGCGCTTTAAAAGCAAAGTGGCAAAGTATTCACAGATCACCCTTCGCAACGGACTGAGCGGTAAAGAGATCGCAGAGAAAATGCTGGCCGATCACAAAATTTATGATGTAAAAGTGATCAGTGTGGAAGGGAAACTCACCGACCACTATAACCCGCTGGATAAAACAGTGAACCTGAGTCCGGATATATATGCCGGCAATTCAGTGATATCGGCTGCAGTGGCTGCTCACGAATGCGGACATGCTGTGCAGCATGCTCAGGCGTACAGCTGGCTTACCATGCGCAGTAAACTGGTGCCGGTGGTGAGCATCTCCTCGCAATATGTGCAATGGATACTTCTCGCGGGTATTTTGCTGGTGAACCGTTTCCCTGGATTGCTGCTCATTGGCATCATGGTGTTTGCACTCACTACAATATTCTCTTTTATTACCCTGCCGGTTGAATTTGATGCCAGCCGCCGTGCCCTGGCCTGGCTCGACAATAAACATCTGGTAGAAACATCGGAACATGAAAACTCGAAAGATGCACTGAAATGGGCCGCTATGACCTATGTGATCGCTGCCTTATCTTCACTGGCAACACTCTTATACTACGTTTCTATTTATATGAACCGCGGCAGTAGCCGGGACTGATGACGAGAGGTAGGTGGTAATAAGTGAAGAGTAAAAAGTAAAGCGTGAAGAGTAATGAAAATACAGTTGGTGATTCCAGCAGCATTCTTCATGCTCCTTGATCTTGGCCTCGACCTTAACCTTAACCTTTCTAAACTCTAAACCCTAAACTCCTAAACCTTTTTAGTAGGTGGTACCCCGAAGCTATCAGGGGTAGGTGGTAAATGGTAAATACAGATGCTGATTAAGTGAGCATTCTTCATGCTCTCTTGACCTTAACCTTAAGCTTAGCCTTTCTAAACACTAAACCCTAAACTTCTAAACCTTTTTGTTAGGTGGTAGATGGTAGGTGGTACCCCGAAACTATCGGGGGGTAAATGGTAAATACAGATGCTGATTAAGTGAGCATTCTTCATGCTCCTTGGTCTTGGCCTCGACCTTAACCTTAACCTTGACCTCATCTTCTGTCATCGAGTAAAGGCGTACTGAACAAGGTTGGCACCCATTTGCAGCGCTTTTTCATGTATCTCGGGTGAATCTTCGGGATAGGTTCCCTGATCTTCCCATCCATTACCCAGATCGCATTCATAGCTGTAGAACACCACTATACGCCCTTCGTAGATCAAGCCAAAACCCTGGGCCGGCTTCCCGTCATGTTCATGCACCTTGGGTAACCCGTTCGGGAAGTTGTATTTCTGATGATAGATCGGATGGGTGAACGGGATCTCAGTTAGTTGCAATTCAGGGAATATTTTTTTCAACTCCGGACGGATGAATTTATCCATGCCGTAATTATCATCGATGTGTAAAAACCCGCCGGCCATGAGGTACTTTCTTAGATTCTCAGCTTCCTGGGTGGAAAACACCACGTTGCCATGTCCCGTCATGTGAATGAACGGATAATTGAACACTTCATTGCTACCGGCTTCCACCACCGCTTCTTCGGTATTTAAGTTGGTGTGCAGATTGCGGTTGCAGAACTGTATGAGATTGGGTAGTGATGTTTTGTTGGCATACCAGTCGCCACCGCCATTATACTTCAACTTGGCGATTTGAAATGAAGGAGCAACAAACGAGCTGATGGGCAAACACCCGATGATCAAAACCAGTGCACGAAGAATTTTTTTCATAACCACGAGCAAATATAACGAGTTAATCGGTAGCAGAAGAACAGGACAATGCATGGTATATCACCCCGGTATTTAATTTTATAAAACCTGCTGCCGCCACAACTGAATAATTTTCTGTTCAACAACTGTTTGGTGGATGTTGCCTGAACACTAACAAATGTTATTTTTTTGTAAAAACGAAAGGAATTGATTGTTGTCCGTTCGGAATTTACTTACTTTCGTTTCAAGAATTTTTAGCATTTATTTCATCCGTTCTTTCTATGCAAAAACTAATCACTTGGTTTTCGGTGGTCGTAATGTTCGCCATCGGATGCACTTCAAATCATAGTATTTTTTCATCCTCCGGACACGATGCCGGCGAAACAGAAACCGACCAGCCCGATGCCATGATGCGTTGGGAATATAACCGTGTGAAAGATCCGAAGACGGGAACCGTCCCGATTCAGAATCTGGTGGATGCCTACAACCATACTATGCAGCAACAGAACAACGGCGCTGAGGCGGCTGTAAGCGGCATTACCTGGACCGAACGGGGCCCCAATAATATAGGAGGACGCACCCGGGTCATTCTCTTCGACAAAAAAGATCTAACCTATAAAACAGTATTTGCTGCATCCGTGGGTGGAGGGCTTTTTAAATGCACCGATATTGATGCTGCTACACCGACCTGGACAAAGGTGAATGACTTTTTTGCAAACCTGGCCATCTGTTGTATGGTGCAGCATCCGGTAAATTATGACACCCTTTATTTCGGCACCGGGGAAGGATTTTTTAACGCGGATGCCATTCAGGGAGCCGGCGTGTGGCGAAGCTTCGACCGGGGCGTTACCTGGACCCAGCTGGCTTCAAGTATGGGGGGCTCGGTACCTGCTTCCATCAACCGGCTGGCGGTGACCTCCACCGGTACCCTATATGCTGCTACTACCAATGGTTTATTTAAATCAACCAACAACGGAACATCCTGGACTGCTGAACTCACTACAGGCACAACACCGGCAACTTCAAACAACACAGGGTATGATGTAAAAATTGATGCCGCCGGCGATATATATTACGGATGTTACGCCCAGGTCTGGAAATATTCCGGAGGTTCATGGACCAACAAAACCCCTGCCGGCACTTATCAGCGCATTGAAATAGCCTGTGCCCCCAGTGATGCCAACTATGTGTATCTGTTATGTCAGGGATCGGGCAGTGGTGTGGGTGGATTTTTTTCAAGTTCCAATGCAGCAGGCAGCTGGACCTCACGCACTGTTCCGCTTATCTATGATCAGGCATCTACAGCTACCACAGAAATGTCGAGAAATCAGGCATGGTACGATCTGACCCTGATGGTACAACCCGATACTGCCACCATCGTATATGCCGGGGCTATAGATTTTATCAAGTCGAAAGATGCCGGAGCTACGTATAAACAGATCTCTGCCTGGTCATTGGCCAATATGCCCGCTGCAGCCAATCTTGGCAGCAATCAGGTGATGCACTCCGATCATCATGTGCTGGCTTTTAAGCCGGGCAACAGCGCCTATGCACTCATCGGTTGCGACGGAGGACTGTACAAAACCACTAACCTCACCAACACCTTCGGTACGATGCCAACGTATACGGCCATCAATACGAATTACAATGTAACCCAGTATTATTCCTGCGCGGCAGCCAACGTGGCCCTTTCCAATAATTTCATTGCCGGGGCCCAGGACAACGGCTCCCACAAATTCAGCAGCGCCGGTATCAATTCAGTATCTGCAGTATCGGGCGGTGACGGATGTTTTGTATTCATTGACCAGACAAACAACCTGAACCAGATCACTTCCTATGTGTATAATAATTACTATGTATCCACGAATGCCAGCAGCTTCAGTACCCTGAGCGGCTCCGACAATACCGGTGATTTTGTGAACCCCGGCGATCTCGACGGTGTTAACGACATATTATACACCAAAGGCGGCAGTGGTACCATCGCCCGCTGGACCAGTGTATTTGGCACCCCTACCCGCACCAACCTCACGATCACCGGAGTAACCAATATTTCTCATATTAAAGTTTCACCCAATACGCCCACCACCATTTATATTGGAACCAGCGCTGGTTCCGTGTACCGGATCACCGGTGCCAATACCGCTACTTCACCCATCACCCCAACCCTTCTCAACAGTTCCGCTTTTGGTGGAAGAATATCGTGTATTGATGTTCGGAAGTGCGCTGCCGCCACTGATGACACCATTCTGGTGAGCCAATCGAATTACGGATTGGGAAACAGTGTATTGGTCACTAAGAATGGCACATCCGGAACCCCAACCTGGACCGACATAGACGATAACAGCACGTTGCCTAATATTCCGGTGAACTGGTGCTTGTTTGCACCTACCCAGCAAGCCAAAGAAGCCATGCTGGCCACAGAACTCGGCATCTATACCTGCGACGATATTTATGCGGCCACACCGACATGGGGACAAAGCAATACGGGATTTGCCAATGTACGTGTGGATATGATCAAAATGCGCAGTGCCGACAGTCTCATCGTAGCCGCCACACACGGGCGTGGTTTATACACTACCTATAAATACACGGCTGCCGTTGCGAATTTCTCATCCAATAAACAACTGGCCTATATCACCAGCCCTATTCAGTTCACCGATGAAAGTGTGAATGCTACATCCTGGGCCTGGGATTTCGACAACAACGGATCGATCGATGCCACCACACAAAACCCGACATGGGCCTACGGCACGGCAGGATTCAAAACCGTTGCCCTTACGATCAATGGAAATCTGACCAAAACCCTCACCAACTATATTCAGATCCTTCCCAACCTGGCAACCCCGTTCACCACCGCCCAGGGAGGAAACTTTGAATCCAATCCCGATTATTTCGGATCCCAGGCCATCAGCGGCAGCACCAACTTATGGGTACGCGGTACCCCCACCCGGAATCTTACTACCCTCAGCTCCGCTTCCAACGGATGGAAAACCCAATTGGGAGCCGATGTACCCAGCGGTACCTATCAGTGTGCCTTATACACACCAAACTTTAACCTGAGCAATTCCGGAACCTATGCGTTGAACTTTCAGAAAAGCATGGAGAATTATTATTGTAATGCACCTTTTGCTTTTCAGGTACAATACAGCACTGATCTGGGAAACACCTGGACCACACTAGGGGCTTATGGAGATGGTTTGGGTACCAATTGGTATAACTGCAATCCTTCCGGTGGCTGCCCAATGGCGACCGGAGTTTTTAGTAATCAACAAGGGTGGATAACAACCATTAATAATCAGGCTACATCATATAATATTTCTTCACTGGCCGGCAATAAAAACGTTGCGTTTCGGTTTGTATTTTCCGTTGCCTCCGGCTATCCGGCCATTGGCTATCAGAAAGACGGGGTGCTGATCGACGATGTGACCATTACCAGTTCCACCAGCAACAATCCGGCCCTCGAAGTGGAAACCGTGGTGACCTCTAAAGCTGAGAACTTCGGCCCGAGCGCAACGGTTGACTTTTATTCAAGTAACGGGAAAATACTGGCGCGCCTGGTGAATAATTCGACCTTCGATTATGGCCTTACCACCGTTAGCATCGACAATGCCGGTACCGGTGCCATGAACTATTCCACCAATACAGCTGCGGGTAAACAGATATTTCAAAAGACACTGACTATCAATCCTACCAACAACAATACAAGCGGCAACTACACCATCACCCTCTATTACGACCCTACTGAATACAACGGATGGAAATCGGCCACCGGAAATTATTTCAGTGGTGCCAATATTATTAAGTGTCCGGTGAACATTGCCAGCGGAACCCTGGTGAACGGCATTTACGGTACCTCGGTGAGTCGCGCATTATACGGTGCATTCGACTCTACCATAACGGCCACCTTCGGAACAGGATTTTCAGGCTTCGGTGCCGGGGCCGATATAATTGTACTGCCGGTAGAACTGATGGCCTTTACGGCCCGTAAGAAAGATCTTGATGCCCGCCTCGAATGGTCGACCGCCTCGGAAAAAAACAATGCCGGATTTTATATAGAACGAAGTGCCGATGCGATGCGTTGGGAGAAAGCGGGCTTTGTCGCGGGAAAAGGAAACAGCGTCTCCATCAGCCGCTATAGCTTTACCGATGTGCATGCCCTCGAAAACAAGCAACTGCTTTATTACCGCTTAAAACAAACCGACCTCAACGGAGCTTTTGCCTATAGCCCGATCCGTATCGTAGAGAATTCACTAAGCGGCATATCGGTTAGCCTGGCTCCGGTGCCGGCAAAAGATGTGCTGCTTATCAGCACCTCACTTGAACAAGGATTCACCTACAGCATCAGCACTGCCGATGGTAAAATACTGCGCACGGGTGATGCCGCTTCCGGTACTAAAGAAGTGGACCTGAAAGGGCTGAAGGCCGGCACTTATTATCTGAAAATATCGAACAACAACACGGTTCTTTCAACCAAACCATTTATTAAGGTTGAATAACTTATCCTTTAGGAATTTACACAATCTCAATTAATAGATTGTAGAGTACGCCGTTTGTTCAATCATTATAAACCAATATGTTGTTCCTTCCTGACTGATTTTTCAAACAAGGAAAAAGAGCATCATTCTCACATGTGTCGCAGCCTCTGCTATGATGGATATTTGGGAATACATTTCATGGTGAATTTATAAATTTCACGTAGAGTGCGCTGAAAAAATACATTTACATACCGAAATAAAAATGTAGAGACAGGTCACGACCTGTCCTCGACGGGCAATTGTAAATTTCTCGCAGAGACGCAGAGCGCGCAGAGAATTAATAAAACAAACGGTCATGCCGTACTTCACAGCCAGAGGCTGTGAATAGTGCAGATGAATCATTACGAAACCTGCAAGCCAACCCAGCAATATGCCGGAACCGAAGACCAGGGCGGTGCGGCTGAGGGGGCGTGGGCTTCGGTTAGCGGCGGTCTTTCCGCCTTTGGGCGGAAAGAATTGCCTCGGTTGGGTTGCGCTTTTCTTTCGCCCTTTCTTTTCTAAAAAGAAAGGGCAAGAATCGAAATGAAGAAGATTACCTACAGCAACTTTACCGCAGACAGCGGTGCAGAAAGATTCTTATAATTCAACTTATAATGTTCGCCCCCTTGCCGCTTGAGGCAGACTCAGGATGAAGGGTGCTCATGCGGCAGAAAATTCTATCACAAAAAAAAGCCACCCCTTGCGGAGTGGCTTTGCTGTTATTTGTGTGTAATGAAATTATAACTCTCCTACCACTTTCCAGGTAAACACAGCTTTCATCTTCACCTGATGGGTTAAAGGAGCATTCAGTTTTCCGGTGAAATCGTAGCTCACGGTATTGGCTTTGGCCACTTCAAGGATGTCAATATTCGTGTCAACATCCGGTGAAATGGAAGTTAACCCGCCTTTTGGCATCGGATCTTTCCAGGCTACCTTTTTCATTGGAATGGTGTTGGTACCCATGTTCAGAATTACGTTATCAACAATATCATAAGTGATTTTAGTAGCGGTGGTATCATCAATGGTGATCACCAGGCTTTGAGGCTGAATGCTCATTACGTTGGCCATGGTCAGATCATAATCTTTCAAAAGTCCTTCCAGATTCAGATCCTGTGTTTTACTGAATGTGAATGCACCGGCAGCCTGAGGTAAGGCAATAAAATCAATGCTGGCGGTTGATATCGACTTCTCGATTTTTATTTTTTTGTTGCAGGTGGAACTGGTGAACATGAAAACCGCAACTAGGGCTAAACATGCAATTTTTAATGATTTCATAAAGGTATGGGGTTAATGTAGTTGTTAGTTTGCTTTGTATAGCAAATTTACACTTAAATCTGAATTAAAAAACAGATTTTGCCGGGAAATTCACCGCTGTGCTTAAAATGACAAAAAACAGGGGCTGAAAAATTCTTTACTTTGCCCCAATATCAATCCAAATCAATGATACAACAACTTATCGAATGCGTGCCCAACTTCAGTGAAGGCGCGGATATTCAGCTAATTAAAAGGATCACCGACGCCATTGCTTCCATAGAAGGCGTGAAACTTCTCGATACCGATATGGGCAAGGCCACCAACCGTACCGTGGTCACTTTTGTGGGTACTCCCGAGGCGGTGGTGAACGCTGCCTTTGAAGGCATACGCATGGCGTCCGAACTCATTGATATGAGCCGCCACAAAGGCGAGCACCCGCGTATGGGCGCCACCGATGTTTGTCCGTTTATTCCGGTAAGCAATATCAGCATGGAAGAAACCGCGGAATACGCCCGCAAGCTGGCACGCCGTGTGGGCGAGGAACTCAATATCCCGGTGTATCTGTACGAAGCGGCCCAACCCGACCCTGCCCGCAAGAACCTGAGCGTGATTCGCGCCGGAGAGTACGAAGGATTCTTCAAGAAGATCTTACTGCCCGAATGGAAGCCCGACTTCGGACCGAAACAGATGCATGTGAAAGCCGGTGCCACGGTGATCGGGGCCCGCGATTTTCTCATTGCCTATAATGTAAATCTGAACACGAAATCAACACGCCTGGCTAACTCCATTGCCTTCGATATCCGCGAGAACGGACGGGTGAAACGCAAAGGGAACCCCATTACCGGAGAGATCGTTACGGGTGCCGACGGGGAACCGGAACGCATTCCAGGACTCCTGAAAGAATGCAAGGCCATTGGCTGGTTCATTGATGAATACGATATTGCCCAGGTGAGCATTAACCTCACCAACTACAACGTAACCTCCGTACATACCTGTTTCGACACCGCCTGCGAACGGGCCACCGCCCGGGGACTGCGGGTTACCGGCAGTGAGATCGTTGGGCTGGTGCCTTTAAAGGCCCTCACCGATGCGGGTGAACATTACCTGAAAAAACAGGGACGCAGCACAGGGGTAAGTGAAAAAGAGAAGATTCATATCGCGGTGAAGTCGATGGGGCTGGATGACCTGGCGCCGTTTGACCCGAATAAAAAGATCATTGAATATGTGATGCGTGATGCTTCTCAGGTTCCGCTGGTAAACAAAACCCTCATCGGGTTCACCGATGAAACCGCCTCCGAGTCGCCGGCTCCGGGCGGTGGTTCCATCAGTGCTGCGGTGGGTGCTTTCGGTGCCGCGCTGGCTACCATGGTGGCCAACCTCAGTGCCGGGAAAAGGGGCTGGGAAGAGCGTACCAGTTTCTTCAGCGACTGGGCCGATAAAGGACAACACATCAAAGACACGCTCCTGCATCTGGTGGATGAAGACACTGCCTCCTTCAATGCCGTGATGGCTGCCTTTGCCCTGCCCAAAACCACCGACGAAGAAAAGAAACTCCGCAGCGAGGCCATTGAAAAAGCCAATGTATATGCCACACAGGTGCCGTTGAAAGTAATGCAAACGGCTGCGTCTGCCTTGCCTTTACTGGAAGCCATGCTCACCGATGGGAATCCCAACAGCATCACCGATGCCGGCGTGGGTGTGCATTGCACGCTCACCGCGGTGGAAGGCGCCTATCTGAATGTGCGGATCAATGCCTCGGGATTGAAGAACAAGGAAACTGCTGCGCAACTGCTTTCTGAAGCCCGTTCGGTAGCCGAACAAACCCGCTCCGGAGCGGCAGCCCTCATTACCCTGCTCGAAAGCCGGATGCAGTGAGATGATGACTCCTTCTGACTATGTATATACCGACGGACTGGAAACAGAACGTCTCATCACCCGCTGGCTAACACCGGAGGATGCCATGGCGTGGACGGCATTTCTGGAACATGAAGAAGCGGTTCGTTTTTTCTCATGGGATACCGACCTCACGCCCCGGGCACGGGCCGAAGAATGGATACAAAGGCAGTTGCAACGATACCGTGAAAAACGATTCGGCCTGCAGGCCCTGATAGATAAAAGCAGCGGGCAGTTCATCGGACAATGCGGATTGCTGTTACAGGAAGTGGATGGAATTGAAGAACTGGAAGTGGGTTATCATATCTTTCCGGAATTCTGGAACCGGGGGTATGCTTCCGAAGCGGCCATCCGGTTCAAACAATTTGCTTTTGATAATACACTGCACCCTTCAGTTATTTCCATTATTCATATTCACAATATCCGATCGCAACGCGTGGCCCTTCACAACGGGATGCAACAGGAAAAACAAACCCGATGGAATGCGAAGGATGTTTTTATTTACCGGACAGAAAATACCGGCATGAAATAATACAATAGATTTTTTATACGACTTACCGCAGCAGGCGGTAGTTCTGAAACCGACCCAGTTGCAGTCCGGTGACTGACTCCAGCGCATCGAGCAGGCGGTAGCGCAGGGGCATTTTCTTCTGGGTAGTATCGGGGGTCAGGTCAAGATTCCAGTTGGCAGCAGCAATACGCTCCTTCATTACTGCCGGATGAGTGCCGGTGAATTTTTCCAGGGCATCGATGCGGGAATAATCGAACACCTCTCCTACTTTGATTTTTTTCTCCACGAAGGAATCGTTGTGCCACAGCTTCTCAAACTCTTCCCGTTTCTTTTGCTGTGTGGCCGGATGCTTCACCCATCCATAATGATAAATAGTGGCCGGCACATAGCGGCAATGCAGCTTCTCCCCGTGCTTACGGAAGCTCATGGCATCTTTCCAGGAGCGAATGCTTTTATCGTTGCGTATCACACGCACTTCCCGTTTCTGCCAGTTGCGGGCCGTGGCCAGGTAATCGTACGTGCCGTAAAAATTGATGTGTTCAAACACCAGTCCTTCTACCTTGCGGTTGGGTAAATGCTGCAACATGGCTTGTTGTATGAGTACCAGGTCTTTCTCATGAAACACCTCATCGGCCTGAATGTAGAAGCACCAGTCGCTGTCGGGAGAAACGGCATCGAGGGCCTTGTTGGTTTCCACCGCGAGAACTCTTCCTCCCTCACGGAGGGTATCGTCCCAAACCGTATCGATGATCTTTATCTTGTCACTGCCCATGCTTTCGATGAGGGCCCGGGTGCCGTCGTCGCTGTTGCCCACGGCCACGATCATTTCATCGCATACGGGCAAGATGGAGCGAATGGATTCCACCACCGGATAATCGTATTTGACCCCGTTACGCACGAAGGTAAAGCCACTCACTTTCATGCGGCGAAAATACGAAGTTGGGAAGGATTATTCTTTAATGAGTTTTGCGGTGCGGTTCCCCACGCGTATGAAATACAATCCTGACGGCAAGACCGAAATATCGAAGATGTTGCTACCGGTTTGCATCAGTATATGTCCGGTGATGTCCATTAGTTCAGCCTTTTCCAAGTTGTCATTGGGGAAGTACACACGGGTTTGGGCCGGATTCGGATACACATCCAAGGTATTGATCAAGGTTTTCTGAATGCCCGTTTTTGCGTACTGATTGATCACGGTATTGGTAACGATGGGGGCATTGTTATCGAAATAAATGTATGCCGTATTGCGCACCACTTCGGTAACAGCAAGCGGTTTTTTCAAATTCAGGGTATAGGTGAAGTATCCGTGACTGCCCGGCTCATTTGTATGCGAATCAGGCAAATAAATAAAATAAAATTTCATGATCAGGATATTGTTCCGAATGATGAGTTCATACGGATGGCTGGCCGATTTGATCCGCAGGGAGCTGATGTCGAACTTCGGATCCAGCGTATCGGTGACCGAGACATTGATGGCATCGGCGGTGCCGGTGTTCTGAAAATCGACCCGGTAGGTGAAGGTAGTGGCTCCGGCTGGAACAACGGCTGGTTGTGAGCAGGTCTTCATATTGGGGTCGTAAGAACCCACTACACGCATGTTCAATACATCCCGGTTGTCACTGGTATCGGTTTCGGTTTGGTCGGCTTTTACATAAAACCTCCACGTGATTGTATCATTTAAATGAATTGATGTGTCTGCCGAGAATGGGAATTTAAATACTAAGTTAGAATGAGCAGGCAGCGTATCAATATGCCAGAATAGATTATGATTCACAGATGAATCGATGGAAATATTCGGGTATAGAATTGCCAGTCCACCTGAAGGAAATGCAAGTTTGCACTGCACATTAGTTAATAAAGTATTTCTTGTATTTCTTATATTAATCAAAACTGAATTTGCAAAACCGAATCGATGTCTGGGCGAATTGAAAAAGTATCCACGGATATTTGTATTAATGGTATCAACAAATGGCAAATCAACCCTATATGAACTTGTGTCGGTATAGTAAATCGGAAATGAATCTTTAATGCACGTTAAATTTGATGAGGGTAATAAAGGGTGTACATAAACCATATACTTACCGGTATCTGCTAAACTGTAGGCCGAGTAGGTCCCATTATAATCAGAGTAGAGAGTTGTGATCCGAGAAGACCCAAGATGTTTCAACACAACTTTGTATTCATAATGCACTTCTTCACCCGAATCCATTACACAGTTCTTATTGTCATCATAATAACCGTATCCGTAAAGACTGCATTGCCCGACCTTCACCACACGTGTATCAACGGAAAAATTTCCGCTTGCGTCGGTAGCCATAAAGGTTACTATATATCTTCCAATTTTCCTCAGATTTAAATTGGAAAAATCAATACTCACTGTCACTGAATTTTTATTGTAATTATCCGAAACAGTATAACCCGAATCAGTATATGCTGTCGATAAGGTATCACATATAAATATAAGTTTCGGCCCTCGCAGCGTGATCACCGGCGGAATGGTGTCTTTTACCCGCACCACGCGTTTCTTTGGAATAGCATTATTACCGGCCGCATCTTTGGCGTAGTACCAGATGCGGAAATACCCGATATTTAGTACATCCACTGAGTCTATTTTTGTTACCGCTACTACCCCGTCGTGGACATCATAAGCCGTGGCCCCGGAGTCCACATAATTCTGATACAACATGATCGTTACCGTATCGGCCCCTTTCAGTGTAATTACGGGTGGAACGGTGTCGGTCTGACAAAACAGTGCAATGGAAAAGAAAGAAATCAGGAGTAAAAAAACAGATCGCATAGCCTTGATTATTAACAACATTCAAAGCTACTATTTCTTTTTCTTTAATAACGTAAAACGTTGGTCATGAGAAAAATACACTTTGCCCTTCAATCCTTTTTTTCTTTCAAATATTCATCGGTAAAATGGACGAGTGATCTATCCTTTGCGAATTTCTCCGCGTTGTATTCCGCCGAATGGTTTTTGGGAATGGATAAACTTTCCCAACGGGCCGCCGCCATCTTGGCCACATATACCATTTGCCCCACATGGTAGGGATAATGGGCCAGCTGCCGGTTGATGGCTTCCATCACGGTATGTCCCTGATTGCGGATGTAAATCACCTTTTCAAGGTCTTCTTCTTTCAGCGGTTCCAGGGCGAAGAAGAGGCAGCGCCAACCGGCCTCCCAGCATTCCAGCACCGCTTCACGGGTGGGCAGGTCGTTCTCGAATTCGGCATCGCGGTTGCGGTCGGGTTTTTCTCCGTCGGTGGTAAGGAAATCGGTCCATCGTGAGATCATGTTGCCGCTGAGGTGTTTTACAATGGTGGCAATGCTGTTGCTTTCCTCGTTGTATTGCCAGAAAAGCTGTTCAGCACTCAGTTGCTGCATGGCCTTTTCACCCAGGGATTTGTAGTATTCAAATTGCTTAATTGCACTTTCCAGATAATTATTTGACATGGCAGGAATGAATGATGAATGCAAGCAAAGATAAGAAGAGGAAGAATTGAGAAATTAAAATGGTGAATTACTTGAATGGTAAGAGCATATAATTTCCCTAAACAATTTCACCGCTTTACCTTTCACGTTCAAAATTCCACTGACGAATTCATCGCTTTGCGCAATTTGGCATCATACATTTTGTGGGGCTTTGCGCGGGTGTTTCAGGTGTGAATGAGGGCCTGCAGCTAAGCCTTCCACGAGCGGGCAGCGCAAGGGCCTGTGCGAGCGGCTTGCCCTTCGGTGAACTCAGGATGATGCGGGGAGACCTGAAACACTTGCTACAAAAGGTATGCGGCCTTGATTTTTTGGTTCTTTTGCATCAAGGCAAAAGAACATATCCTAAACACAAACAAAACGAAAAGCAATTTAACCGCAGACAGCGGTCCGATATAATGCTGCATAGCAAAACAACGTCGGGGCCTCGGCT
>JBGAVF010000339.1:0-2781 GCA_044228315.1 Bacteroidia bacterium
GAACGCGAGCAGCATATCTGCCGCTTTCTCGATACGTTTGGCCCGGGGGCAGAAGAGATCTTTCTTGTAGGAGACATTTTTGATATGTGGTTCGAATACCAGACGGTGGTGCCGAAAGGGTATATACGGCTGCTGGGCACCTTGCTGCGCCTGCGCAATGCCGGGGTAAAGATCACGGCATTTACCGGCAATCACGATATGTGGATGTTCGGCTATTTTGAAAAAGAACTGGGCATACCGGTGCACCGAGCTGCCATTGAACGGGAATGGAACGGTCGTAAATTTCTTATTGGTCACGGCGATGGACTGGGGCCCGGCGATCATGGATATAAATTCATAAAAAAGGTATTTGCCAATAAGGTATGTCAGTGGCTCTTTGGATGGATACATCCCGACCTGGGGTTGCCTCTGGCGAATTTCTGGAGCCGCAGAAGCCGTATAGCAACCGGCTCCACCGAGAACAAATATCTGGGCGACGACAAAGAATACCTTACACAATATTGCAATGAAGTGTTGCAAACAAAACATTTCGATTATTTTATTTTCGGGCATCGTCATTTGCCCCTGACCGTGCCGGTAGGGAACTCATCGCAGTATATCAATCTGGGCGACTGGGTACAGTATTTCACCTTTGCGGTTTTTGACGGGGAACACTGTGAACTGAAATCGTTTCCCCGGTCATGATTGCGGGCGCCTGTTCCTTTTCTTTTCTGCATCATACCTTCTGGCTCCTGCCTCAGAAAATGGTTTTCTGGGAACACACCAAAACCCTTCTTGTTTCAGATCTGCACTTTGGCAAAGATGATTCTATTCGCCGGGCGGGAAGCTACCTGCCCCCGGTCGATAATGATGCGTCGTTTCACCTACTCAGCCAAACCATACATGCTCTTCAGGCCGAACGGCTCATCATGCTGGGCGATCTGTTTCACGACAGCGCATCACAATCCGACCGGGTGTTGCAGTCGATGCGAAAGTGGAGAATGCAGCATGAAAAGATTTCAATGCTTCTCATCCGTGGCAATCATGACCTGAAAAGCGGGGACCCGCCCGAAATGTTCGGGTTGCAGGTGGTGGATGAACCGTATGAAGAAGAGGGTATTTATTTTACCCATCAGCCCCTGCATTCAGAAACCCATTTTACATTTTGCGGGCACATACATCCGGGTGTGGTGCTCAGCGGCAAAGGCCGGCAATATCTGAAAGTGCCCTGCTTTTTTACCGAGAAGAACTGCATGATCCTTCCCGCATTCGGAGCGCTTACCGGCACAGTGGCATTAAAGCCGGGCCGGAAATCGAAAGTGTATGTGGTGACCGGAACGTCGGTGGTAGAGATGAAACCGGAAGGCGAACGGGATGAAATACGGAAATAAATGAATGCGACTCACCGGAACGCCAATGCGAATCACCGGAGCGCCGTTGCGATTAATCGGGATGCCGCCGCGATTAACCGGAGCGCTGATGTAACTAACCATAATGCAAATTTACCTAACCGAAGCACCGATGTGCCTAACCGGTATTCCGATGTAACTAACCGTAACGCAAATTTACTTAACCGGAGCGCCGATGTAACTAACCGTAACGCAAATTTACCTAACCGAAGCGCCGATGTAATTAACCGGAAAGCAAATGCACCTAACCGGAATGCCGATGCGCCTAACCGGGATGCCAATGCGACTTACCGTAACGCCAATGTGATTAGCCGGAATGCAAATGCACTTGACCGGAACGCCGGTGCGATTTTTAGAATCATTTCGTACCGCCTTCCGCGGTTAACTTGCAATACGTAATCTTCTTCGTTTCAATTCTTGCCCTTTCTTTTTAGAAAAGAAAGGGCGAAAGAAAAGCGCAATCCAACCGAGGCAATTCTTTCCGCCCCGGGCGGAAAGACCGCCGCTAACCAGAGCCCACGCCCCTCAGCCGCACCTTCCAGGTCTTCAGTTCCGGCCTCTTAACAGGTTAGCTTGCATGATGCGGATAAATTCATCTGCACCATTCACAGCCGTTGGCTTTGAAATTTATTACCCTTTTCTTGCATGAATTAACAGAAATTTTTCAGCTCCGGCCAGGGCGGCCTGTTGGTAGCATGGGTATGTAATATTTTATTTAGCTCGATTGGAGCGACCTGTGGATCATCAGATGGTTTTTTGGTCGAGATTTATTTCGTTCTGTCTGCTTGAGGATTACAATTAACCTCAAAGAGCAAATAAAAATCATCTCAAAGAGATACCACATTTGTAAAAAATGAACATTGTAGTCTGCACCCTCGCAGGCGTCAATACCGGATGGTTAACGGGATGAAACCCGAAAATAAATGGATGGTGCGTATCAGCTTTTTTCCTCGTTGCTCACGGCGAATAAAACATCTTTTTCATGGCGGGTGAGGCTGTCGTAACCCGATTGGGATATTTTATCGAGGATGGCATCAATTTCCTGTTGGGTAGGCTTATAGCTGCGTTTTGCCTGTGACGTATTTGGCTTGCCGGTGGCACTGCGGTAGGTTACCTTCAGCTTGGGTTTTGGGGTAAACACCGATACAATTTTATCCACCAGTCCGTCAACCCGGGCCTTGCTGTAAATATCCTTTATGTACATGTATCCGAACAAGGCGCCTCCGATATGCGCCACATGTCCGCCCCAGTTGGAGGCCGAGGCCAGGCTCAGCACGTCGATCACAAAATAGCAGAGGAATATATATTTTAAACGTACCGGCCACAACAGCACCTGCATCTCAAAATCGGGCAGCAGTGTGGCCGCGGCAGCCAGCACAGCCATAACTCCTCC
>JBGAVF010000340.1:0-2533 GCA_044228315.1 Bacteroidia bacterium
GCTTACGCCTCAGTTTGTTCCACCGGGATACAAACATTCCTACTATACCTTTGGTGCCTTGTTCAATCCGGAGCTGGGTGTGAAATGGGAAGAATTCCGTTTGAAATATATGGAGTTCGGGGGCGATGGCATCTTTGCCGCATGGCAAACCGTGAATAATGAGCCGGCGTTTAATGGCGTAGGTTGGGGTGAAGTACCGGTGGCTGAGAAGCTGCAGCGCAATCTGATGCAGTTTACCACGAACCAGGCAAACGAAAGCGAACGCAGCATGCAGGCCGAGATCCTGTTTAAAACGCTGGAGTTCTTCCGTACTCATTAAGCCGAGGTGCACACAGTGTGCCCGTTTTGATACCGGTTTCCAGCATCTTATTTTACGCTCCTCCTTTTTTCATAAAAATAACCACCTCACTTTGTGTGGTTTGAAGTAGCCGATACGGTAATTCCATGAATTTATTTGGAGGATTGGTGGTGGATTCTAATTTCGTTATTGAAACAAATTTTAATCTACCTTAAACCTACTACTATTATGAACACAAGTAAATTAATTATTGCGGCCATTGTTGCCGGTATCGCTTCCTTTTTTATTGGCTGGGTTGTGTATGGTATGCTGCTCATGGATTTCATGAAAAGTAATACACTCGAGCCTGCCAAAAACCTGGCTAAGACGGAGATGGTGTGGTGGGCCCTTATAGGCAGCAACCTGTTGATGGGTTTTTTCTATGCATACATTTTTGAGCGTTGGGCCAAGATCCGGAGTTTTATGGGTGGAATGATGGCCGGTGGTACATTGGGGCTTATTCTGGGTGCCATGATCGATATGCAGTTTTATTCCATGTATCAGATGTCGACCGGAACCGGATATATTGTAGATGTGCTGGCCAGCACCGTGATGTCGGCGTTGGTTGGCGGAATAGCAGGCTTTATGCTGGGGTTAAACCGCACTGAATAATAACGGGTTATTGCGATATGGAGAGGGCACGATGGCTTCCCTGTGTTATTCTGGCAAACCTTCGTGTGTAAATCCCCAACGAACGATGCGATATGTATTACTGATACATGATTTTTACGCCTTTCTCAAAATCGTACAATGTAAAACGGCGCAGTTGGTAATAGTTGGTCCAGAAGTTTTCCAGTGTGCGTATATAAGCGATAAGGCTTTCATTCTTTTCTTTCTGTGCCAGACTGAAATTGGTGATATCGATCTTTCCAACCATATAGCGGTCCTTGGCTACTTCGTATCGTTTTTGCGCAATGGTATCGGCTTTGGCCGAGATCAGCAGGCTGGTACGTAATTGCAGGAATTGCTGTACTTTGTTGCTGATATCAATTTCAAATTTCCGTCGTTCGTATTGTATGCGCTCCTGCTGGGCATCATAGGCATACCGGGCACTCTGGTATTCGGCATGGCTTTTTCCAAAACCGAATAAGGGAGAAGAGATACCAAAGGAGATTGAATTTTGTGAGAGCAGGTTTTTATATACGCCGGATAACTCCGGGGCCGTATTGGTATTCCCGTAAGTAAAGTTGAAATCAATGGTAGGCCTTCTTTTTTCCGCTGCGAGTTTCAGGTTCCGGCGCGTGGTAAGTTCATTGATGTACAATGCGGTGATCTCACTCCGGTTATTGATGGCTTCATGAATGGCGGTATTCACATCAACCAGAAAAGCGGGTGCTGCCAATGGGGGCTGTAATGTGAGACTTGCCGATTCACTCAACCCCAATAACAAACGCAGTTCCTTTTCGGCATTTTGCAACTGCAGCCTGCTTTGTTCGGCACTGTTTCGCGCATTCAACAAATTCAATTCCGATTGAAGTACATCGTTTTCAGCAATTTTACCTACCTCGAACCGTCCCTTGCTGATGACAAAAAGCGAATCATTGATCTGTACATCGTATTCGGCATTTTTAAGTTGCAGCTTGGCCAGATAACATTCAAAGTATTTCTGGGTAATGGTTAGGGCCAGGTCTTCCATGTCTTCCACAAACTTTTTCTGATTGATGGTATGCTGAAGCGACTCCTGGTTGTAGTAGAATTTAAGTGCGTTGGCACGGAAAACCGGTTGACGGAATCCGATCACATAAGGAGAGGATTGCCAGGTGGTGCGTGGGTTGCTGCCAAACACGTCGAAGCGTGACAGGGCCGATTGCATGAACATGGTTCCTCCGGTAAGGGGTATCACTTGTTGCAGGGAAAGGCTGGCATTTGAATATCCCTGATTTACGGGCTGGTACAAAATATTGCCTGAAGGCTGTACAATGGGTTTAATGGAACTGTTATACTCTGGTACATCGGCGCTGAAACTTAGCTGCGGATACAAAGAAGCCCGTACCGCAGTATGCATCCATTGGGTGCTTCTGTAATTGTTCAGTATAGCACGACCCAGAAAGCTTTCACGTTGAGCCATTTGTATGGCATCGAAAAGAGAAACGGATTGTGCATACAAGGATTTCATACCTGTGCTGAACAACAGGCCCATAAGCACAACCGGCATGATTTTACAGCAACCGGAGCGCCGCGATATATACTGTAAAG
>JBGAVF010000011.1:0-21085 GCA_044228315.1 Bacteroidia bacterium
CGATCTGCATCTCCCGGCATATGATATCTGTTGAGCGTACTACGGAAATGGTGTGAGACAGGTTATGAAAGGCGAATGCCGGATCGAGTTTGCCGGTAAGGCATTCGGTGGCATAGCGGGCGCCTTCTTCTATGATCTTGGTGTTTATTTTCATCGTGTGTTATTTTATATGTTGCGATCAGGCTACTTTGTAGATGGCAACCGGCCGGTCGAATCCTTTCAGTTCAACATGGTTGTACAGGTCGGCCGTTACTTTATTGTTGATCCTGGCCGCCACCTCTTCGGAGATCAGTATCTGTGAATTGAATTGTTTGTTCAGTTGTTCGATGCGGGAGGCCATGATGACCACGCTCCCGGTGATCGAGTATTGCTGCCGATCCGCATTCCCGATATTACCGGTTACGGCTTCGCCGGCGTGAATACCGATGCCAACACGGGTAGGGATGATCCGTTTTTCGTTCATGTCATTTTCCAGTTGCTCCAGTAATTCGAGCGCCGCGTTGACGGCATGCTGCGAGGGATTTTCCAGTGAGGCCGGTGCGCCGAAAGTGGTCATGCAGCCGTCGCCGAGGAACTGGTTGACGATTCCGCCGTGCCTGGTTACCGCATCCACCACGCGGGTGAAAAATGCGTTCTGGTATTTCACAATCTCTTCCGGACTTCTGCCGGCAGCAAACCGGGTGAAATCCCGGATATCGATGAACATCACGGCCACGTGCATTCGCTTGCTTTCCATCTGACCGTCATTTTCCAGCATCTTCTCGGCTTCCTGCAGGGAGTTATTAATGCCGTTCCGTATCTGTTTGGCCACCATCCCGGCGGCAACCCCGCTCAGCAGGATCACGATCGCCCGGGCGGCATCGTTGGCGCCGAAATGATTGTAGGCGAAAAAACTGATCGCGTAGTAGGAAGCGGCGGCCAGCACCCCGGCCATGACCGACAGCAGCAGGTTCAGCCGCAATGTGGAGAGTATGATGAACAGGAAATAGGTGTAGGCCGCGGGCGATTTCAGCACATCATAACCGGGGTATTCTTTCAGCACGGCCAGCATCAGCAGGGCGGGCAGCGATATTTCAAAAAGCGTATTGATAACCTGCATGTACATCGGTATCTTCTTCCGGTCGGTGCGCAGGCGCTTCGTGATGTAGAGCAGGGATGTAAGTTCAAAGGCGATCACAATGAGCGGAAAAAGCCAGATCAGGGAAAAGGACTGTATACGGAGAAGCTCTTCGTCGTTACTGAAGAAATATGCGGCGATCGCCCGGTAACAAAAGGCAAAGGCGAATATCGATATGATGATCAGCGAGCGCTTTCGTTCGCTGCGGAGAAGTTCCTGGTTGAACTGTTCCTGGAATGTGAGTGTCATGCTTTCCTCTTTTGGTTTATCGGGTATCAACAAACAGGTGATTGAATAGCTCTTCGTTTTCTACCGGCGGCGGATCCTTTTTCTTTACGGGCAGCAGCAGGAGTACCAGGCAGGCTACCACCGGCAGCAGAAACGATATACCGAACCAGGTCCAGAAATTCCTTCCGGTCCGGCTTGCCAGGTAACCGGTCACCAGCGGGGCGACCATCAGTACCAGTACCAGGATGGTGATCATCAGTAGTTCCATGTTCTTTTTTTTTCGGTGCAAAGATGTGCCGCCGGTACGGGCGTTCTGCCCGGATTTATAAATCCGAACCTTATCCGGCCCCTTTTTGTGGTTCGGATCTGTGGATTTACGGAGCCGAACCCTGTTCTTTTGTCTGCCTATGCCAGCACGACAGCCTGGCTGTTGTGTTCCTTGTTCAGCAGCCACTCGTACATGCGGTATTGCGCCCGTTGCCGGCTGGCTGCTTCCGTTCGAACCGGGATATTCTTCAGATCATTATCAATGCGCACCAGTTTCTGGTTGTCGGAAAGCTGGAATTCCAGCGCCTGCCTGATCGTTTGTTTCATTTCCGGGTGCTGGATGGGGAAGGCGATCTCGATACGGCCATTGATGTTCCGGTTCATCCAGTCGGCGGAAGAAAGGAAGATGTCTTCCCGGCCATTGTTGTGGAAGAACAGGATGCGGGAATGTTCGAGGAACCTGTCTACCAGCCGGTAAACGGTAATGTTCTCACTCAGTCCGGGTAGGCCCGGGATCAGGGTGCAGATGCCCCGTACGATGAGGGTCACCGATACGCCGGCCATTCCTGCCTCATAGAGTTTGCCGATGAGTTCCTTTTCATCGAGTCCATTCAGTTTAAGAATGATCCGTGCGGGTTTACCGGTCTTCGCATACAGTATCTCGCGATCGATCAGGCGCAGGAGTTTTTTCTTCATGTTGAACTGGGACACCAGCAGGTTTTCGAAAGAGCTCTCGGGTCTTTTGGTTTTAAGGTATTTGAACAGCTTATCGAGTTCCCTTGTCAACGGGCGTTCGCAGGTGAAGAATCCTTCATCGGCGTATAAGCGGGCTGTTGTTTCATTGAAATTACCGGTAGAGAGGTAGGCGTATCTTTTTTTGAGGCCCGTACTATCGATCCGGGTAACCACAGCCATCTTGGCGTGCACTTTCAAACCCGGGATGCTGTAGATGATGCATACCCCCGCTTTCTCCATGGCTTCCGCCCATTGCAGGTTATTGGCTTCGTCGAAACGGGCCTTGGCTTCCACGAATACGGTCACCTGCTTGCCATTGCGGGCGGCGCTGATGAGCGCATTTACGATCGGCGACCGGGTGGTTACACGGTACAGTGCCACTTTGATCTCGGTTACATAGCGGTCCACCGCTGCTTCATTGAAAAAGCGCAGTACATAATCAAAACTGTGGTAGGGATAATTTAAAAGATGATCGCCGCTGTCGATGGTTTGGAAGATGCTGTCGCTTTCTTCCAGTGCTTCGATGGTCAGCGGCGGCATGGGTTCATTGGCCAGTTCGGGTTTGAGGGGGTTGGGGAGGGTGGACAGGTCGAATAGATTGTGGTACCGTCCGCCGGCCACCATTTCGTGCTCTTGTATGCCGAAGGCGGCCGTAAAGATGTCTCTCACGCGGTTGTTCATCGTCGCGTCATACAGGAAGCGGGTAGGGGCTCCCTGTTTTCGTTTTTCCAGTTGCTGTTTGATCTTCCGGATCAGGTCGCCGGAATATTCATCATCGATGGCAATGTCTTCATCGCGGTTGATCTTAATGCTGTGGCAACCGAGTATGGTATAGAACGGGAAGAGAACGTGCAGGTTCATGCGGATGATCTCGTCGAGCGGAATGATGTAATGACAGTTGTTGATGGAAGAAAGCCGCACGTACCGGGGTAGCTCGCCCGATGGGATATTCACATAGGCGTAGTAGTTCATCTGCTCCTGTCCGGGCTCACCGGTCTGAAGGGAAACGGCGAAATAGAGCGTTCGGCTGTCGAGAAAATGCGAACCCCTTTCGCCTTCCCGGATAAATACCGGTTGCAGGTAGGAAAGGACTTTACTTTTAAAGTACCTGTTTATTTCTTTTCGATGCGTTTCATGCAGGACTTCGCCCTGGTAAAGGAAAATGTCATGATATTCGAGTTCCGGCAGGATCTGTTTGGCCCAGATCTCGCCAAATTCTTCCTGTTGTTTCTGTACCACAGCCTGGATCTGGTTCAATACAGTAAGGGGATTGAAGTCGACTCTTTTTTTCAATTCTTCTTTTTTCAGCCGGGCCAGGTTCAGGAGCGAGGCCACCCGCACCCGGTAAAACTCATCCAGGTTGGATGAATAGATAGCCAGGAACTTTATACGCTCGTAGAGCGGCACATCCGGGTCGGCGGCTTCCTGGAGTACCCGGTGATTGAAGGATAGCCAGCTCAGTTCTTTGACCTGGTATGGATAAATGTCTGTCATGGTACTTTGTTTAATGGCGGTTATTGATGTAATATTTTTTCTTATTGAATATAGTGGTGTTGCTTTTTTATGTGATCTGAAAACCCGCAGCATGCAGTTTAAAAATGGCGGGCGACCGAAGCCACCCGCCGGCCATTAAACTATACGCAGCATGAAAAAAGTATTTTAGTACGCATATACGTTGATGTTTTCAGGCACCAGGGATGCCCATACGAGGTAAACGATACCCGCATAGTGTACATCCAGTTTGTGTATTGTTAGTCCCGATCGGTTGATCAGCGCCAGCATATCGCGGTTGATGTGGGAACCGGTGTTCCGGTAATGGCGGGGTTCCCATCGCTGCTGGAGCCAGTTCACAACCGGGTTGCGGCTCAATCCATATTCAAGCAGGAGTATCCGGCCATCGGGCTTGCACCAGTGCTTGTATTGCCTGAGTACGATTTCGGGTTCGTGATAAGCGCTCAGGCTGAACGTTGAAACGATCGTATCGAAACGATGCCGCTCAAAGAACAGGTCCTGTACCGGCGCCAGTATAAACTCTGTCTCAACCTGGTGCAGGGCCGCTTTGAACTTTGCCTGTTCAAGAATCTTGCTTCCGGTATCCACGGCGGTCACGTGTACCCCGGGCCGGTAGAATTCAAAATTGTCGCCGGTTCCTGTTCCCATATCAAGTATCTTTCCGCTGGCATGCGCCAGTAATTCCCTTCTCCACTTTCTTTCCTGTATTTTCCAGTTGCAATTCATGGTTGGTTCGCTTAGAACAGGAATCCTGCTTTGACTGTTACCACCTGGTCTTCTTTTGAAGCGCCGTAGGTAGCGGTGAATGCCATCTTATTGAATGGCATCACCCAGATGCCGCCGCCATAACCACGATGCCAGGTATTGGAATCCTCACCGGGTATCCAAACCCTTCCGTTATCGAGGAAGGCGAGCAAACCCCAGCGGCCGTTCAGCAGGTAACTGTTGATATAACCGGCGCTGTAACGGAGTTCGGTATTCGAGTAGAGGCTTGTTTTACCGGCGAAGCGGTCGCGGCGGTAACCCCGCAGGTTACTGAGGCTGCCGAGGGTGTTTGCCTGGAAGAATTCGTACCGGTCGTTAAGGATGGTCGAGAACCCGGAGCGGGAAGCAAGGGTGAACCGCCCGCGGGTATAGTACGAAGCCATCTCTGCGAAGAGTTGAACATAGTGCAGGTCTTCTTCCTGCAGGTTCTGTGTAAAGCTTACGCCGGAATTTACGCGTATCCCTTTTGTGGGATAAAGCGCATTGTTCAGTGTATTGAACTGGTAGCTGGTCTTTATGTGCACATAGTATTTCTTTTCAAAATCGCTGGAGTCGAGTTTGGAAGAAGATGATGATACAAAGCGCCCGTCACGTTCTTCCACTTTCACCGATTCAAATCCAACACCGGCTTCCAGGAAATGCTTGCCGGCGTATTTCCGGCGGATGGAGGCGCTGGTGGTATACTGGTCGAAACGGGCCCGGTAATAATTGCGGCCGGTTTCTTTCCGTTCGGTTTCGTTGCCCAGTCCGAAATAATTGCGGCTGTAATTCGGCGCATTGATATTGGCATCGAGTACAAGATCCCATTTGCCGATCACTTCGGTAAAAATGCCTTTGTACCAGAAAGTATAAGCGCCGGTTTTAAAAGCGTAGTTGGCTCCCACGGCTTGCATGAAACCATAAGGAGTTGCGAACTGTGCTTTTTGAAGACCACGCTAGACCCGAAATAGAATCCGTCGTCCGGGTTATAACCGGGGTGCAGCATGGGCGGAGCCATCCAGTCGTACCGGTACGAACGGCGGTTGTAATTGTTAGCCAGGGTGTCTGAAGAAATGTATGTACTGGTTCCCTTCCGCCGGTAATTGTGTTGTCTGCGTTGTCGTAGATCTTTGTCTTTTTACCCGGCCCTTTTACCAGCGACCGGTCAGGTAGATATCTTTTCCTTTACCACCGATCGCCCGTACGGTAATACCATCGGATGCAGAGCCATCGATGATGAACTGGTCTTTTCCTTCCAGGCCGTACAAACGGATCTCGTTTGTTTCGCTGCGCAAAAAGCAACGCTGGTATACCAGCTTGTATTTTTTCCCAGCCTTGTCGGTGCTGAAAACACTCACCAGGGTCGAGTCGTCACTGATCCGTGTTACTTCAAATATTTCAGCATCATTGGTGCCGGTGATGTTCACTTCGTTGGAAAGGAAGCGATAGTATTTGGCGGCATATGTTTGCAGGTCATTCCGGCGTTGTTTCAGTTTGGCAGCTATGTCGTTACCCGAGAGATAATATATTTCTTTGGGAAGCAGCTTGCAGGCTTCGTCGATCACCTGGTCGGTGACTGCCTGTTGAAACGCGGTGGTTAAAGTGGTCATCTGGTCAATCCTGTTTAATGAGGGTTGTTGTAAAATTGCGGTCGAGGTGAACGCCGGAGGTGGTCAGCCCGACCAGGTCTTTAATGCGGTAATCAAATCCCTGTATCTTACGCAAGGCCCATTTCTGGGTGGCCATCTGCGGGATCACGCCGTCCATGCGGGAGAAAGCCTGGTCACGATCCCTGGGAATCGGGCGGTAAATCGTTTTTCCCGATTCTTCGTACACGGCCCATTGCCATTGATCTTCGTGCCGGTCCCAATCGCCGATGAGTATATCAAGCAGGCGGGCTTTCAGGTATGCGGACTCATCCACGCGGTGGTTGCTGTTCGAGAAATATTTTTCAAAGAGTTTTTCCGAATTCACCACTTTTTTGGCATGCGCCGCAGCATAGTTTCAGATTGGTCATCCACCGGGGCCCGTTCTTCGAGTAAACAAACCGTTCCCTGGAACAGGTTGGCATAGGTGCCGAGCTTATTGGTTTCCGGTATGTATACGATCTTCGGTTGGGTGTGTGGAACACCGGCAGCTTCTGCGAGCGCTGCCACCACCAGCGGGGCATAGGGATTGGCGGAGGATATCTGGTCCTGTATAAAATCTTCGGCGAAGGTTCCCCTGAATTCCACGGCGATGGCTCTCGACGGGTCCTTATTGATCGACCGCAGCACGTATTCTTTTCCGTTGGCGCCTTTCAGACGCAGCGACCGGATTTGCATGCCGCCTCCGGGTTCACCGGTGTGAGTCCTCCTGCTGCGGTTTCATATCGAGTATTTCTATGTCCACCGCACGGTGGCCCAGTCTTTCCGGTAGTGTTCACCGAGCATGATCCGTTTGAACCGTCCGGCCTTGTTGAACCCGGTATTGGATGCAACATGTACCGATGTCTTTGTATCTCCCGGGTGCGTTCCTTGCTGGGCCAGGGAGCGGCCCGGAAGGAGAAGACCTGATATGTATAGTAATGAAAGAACTTTTCTATGGCTATTGATTGGAATGGTTGATGAATCATTAGCTGTTTATGGGAGTGGAAGTAATTGAATGTTGTGTTCAACGGTTCTTTTTCTTCCGTGAATTTGTCTTTTATTTTATCTATGACATATCACGGGTACCAGCACCAGCGTCAGTAACATGGAACTGGTCAATCCCCCGATCAGGGCCAGGGCCATCCCGTTCTTCCATTCCGCGCCGGCTCCGCTCGCCAATGCCAATGGCAGCATGCCGATCACCATGGCGATGGTGGTCATCAGGATCGGGCGGAGACGGGTGCGGCCTGATTCGATGAGGGCATCAATTACCTTGTATCCTTGTTCCTTAAGCTGGTTGGTATAGTCCACCAGCAGGATGGCGTTCTTGGCCACCAGCCCGATGAGCATGATGATACCCAGGATCGAGAAGATGTTCAGCGATTGCATGGTTAATGCCAGCGCCAGCAAGGCGCCCACCATGGCTACGGGTATCGAGAACAATACCACGAAGGGATAGATGTACGAATCGTACAGGGCCACCATGATGAGGTACACAAAGATGATGGAGGCGATGAGCGCCATACCCATGCTGCCAAAGGCGTCGGCCTGTTGTTTCATATTGCCTTCATACGAGATGGTCATACCGGCAGGCAGGGGATCCTTATCCACCAGCGCCTTGATCTCGGCGCCAACGGTTCCCTGTGGGCGGCCCACCACTTCGCAGGATACGGTAACGGAACTGATCCTGTCTTTGCGTTCGAGTTTGGCGGGGCCGATCGTTTTTTCGATTGTCGCAAACTGATCAAGGCGTACGAGCTGGCCCGTCGCATTCACAAAAGACAGTTGTTTCAATTCGTCGATGGATTGCCGGTCGAAGGCATCGAGTTTTACGGTGATATCGTAATCGTATTGGCCCTGGGTGAGTTTTGATTCACTATCGCCGCTGAAGGCGAGGTTGATCACAGAGCCTACCTGGTCCATGCGCAGTCCGAGCGCTGCCATTTTCTCCTTGTCCACTTTCACACTTACTTCGGGTTTATTGTTTTCGATGGAGATCTTCTGGCTGGATGTGCCCGGCACCTGTTTCATTTTGGCCAGGATCGTATCTGCATATGTGAGCAGTTGATCAACATGCTCGCCGTTCAGTACCAGTTGTATCGGAGCTTCGCTCGTACTCCCCATGATATCCACCTGGCTGGTGGTGATCTTGGCGCCTTCGATACGTTCTTCGAGTTCTTTTTTCAGTTCCTGCGAAAATTTCTCTGTACTGAAATCGCGTTCGCTCTTATCCACGAGTTTGACACTTACTTCGGCCATGTTTTTTTCGCCCTGGGCCGAGAACTGGTCGTCGCTTTTTCCCATCGACGAGAATACGTTGATCACTCCGGGTTTGGATAAGATGTATCGTTCCACTTCCTGTACTTTCAGGTTCGTTTGCTGGATGGGAGCGTCTTTGGGCAGTTCAACCTTGATTACCATTTCTCCACGATCGCCCATGTTCACAAATTCGTTTCCGATGAACCCTTTACCCACGAGGGCGAAGGAACCAATGAGCAATGCCAGTGTGGTGACCAGCACCCAACGTTTGTGGGATAAACTCCATTTGAGCAAACCGGTATAGGACGCTGTCAGGCGGTTGATGCGTTCTTCCACCCAGAGGATGATGCGTCCTCCGATCTTTTTGCGGCTGGGATGTGTGAGCTTGCCGAAACGGGAAACCAGCAGGGGTGTAAGCGTAAAGCAAACAAACAGACTCATGAGGGTGGAAACCACCACTACAGCCGAGAACTGGCGGAGGATATCGGCGATCAGCCCGTCTACCATGGTGATGGGAAGAAATACCACCACGTCCACGAGGGTGATGGATACGGCGGTGAAGCCGATCTCCTGGCGTCCTTCGAGGGCTGCTTTGCGTTTGTCTTTACCCATTTCCATGTGGCGCTGGATGTTTTCGAGTACCACGATGCTGTCATCCACCAGGATGCCGATCACCAGCGACAGAGCCAACAGGGTCATCAGGTTGAATGTATAACCGAGTGCGTAGATGGCGATGGGTAGTATTACCAGCGATGCCGGAATGGCGATCATTACGATGATGGCATTGCGCATGCTGTGCAGGAACACGAGCATTACCAGGGCCACCAGGATGATGGCGAGGATAAGATCGTGGTTCACGGCTTCGGCGGCCTTTAGGGTGAAGTCGGATGAATCCTGCGCCATGGCGAATTGGATTCCCTCCGCGGCGTATTCTTTTTCGAGCCGTTTGATCTCTTTCTGCACCTGCTCGCTTACCTGTACGGCATTGGCGTCTGTTTGTTTGTATACCAGCAGGCCGATGGCTGTGTTGGCGTTATAGCGGCTGATGCTTTCTGTTTCTTTGATACCATCGATGATCACCGCCACGTCTTTCAGGTGAATGGCGCTGCCATCGCGGTGGGTGATCACGAGGTTCTCAATGTCTTTCGGATCTTTGAATTTTGCGGCCAGGCGGATCGTTGTTTCGTTGGATTGATCCTTCACCGAGCCGGCGGGGAAATCGAGGTTGGAACTTTCAATGGCCTGCAGTACCTGGCGTGCATCCATTCCGAAAGCTTCCAGTTTTTTGCGGTTGATATTGACACGGATCTGTCTTTCTTCACCGCCCATCATCCCAACATTGGCAACACCCGAGAGTTTCGAGAGCAGAGGTTTGATGCGCTGCTCGACGATCTCGTATAATTTCCGGCTGTCGGTTTTGGCGCTTACCGACATTTTCATGATCGGCGCCTGGTCTACCGAGAACTTGGATATCTCGGGATTCTTGGCGTCTTCGGGCAGGTCGGAAGATATTCCATCCACCTTTTGCTGCGCATCCTGCATGGCCTGGTTGATGTCTACGTCTGATTTGAATTCAACGATCACTTTCGAATTGCCTTCAAAAGAAGACGATTTGATGTTATCGAGTTTTTCCAGGGAAGAGATGGCGTCTTCGATCTTCTTTGTTACCGAGTTCTCCACTTCCGAGGGAGCGGCACCCGGGTATTTGGTGCTGATCGTAATGATCTGCTTCGACATTTTGGGCAACAGTTCGTACCCGATCGAGAAATAGCTGGCGATTCCCAGCAGGCCCAGCACCGTGAAGATCACTACGATGAGGGTGGGCCTTTTTATGGATAAAGATGTTAATGACATACACTGATTTTATTTGATGATCGATACGGCAGCGCCGTTTTCCAGATTCAATTGTCCGCTCACCACTACCTGCTCGCCTTCGAGCAATCCTTCCAGCACTTCCACTTTATTGGCTACGGTGATGCCGGTGCGGATGGTCCGTTGTTCCACCTTGTTGCCTTTCACCACATACACCCGGGGATCCTTGGCGCCGGCCACCAGGGCGTTGACCGGAATGGCCAGAGCGGTTTTGGTGGTTCCCATGTCGAAGGATACATCGGCCAGCATACCCGCTTTCAGCGGATCGTTGCCTGTGTTGCTGAGTTTCACTTCCACGAGAAATTTGCCAGAAGCATCAGCTTTGTCGCTCACCATGCTCACACTGCCTTTACGGGGTTCGGTAAGTACAACGCTGCTGATGTTCACCTTCTGGCCGGTTTTCACAAGGATCGCTTCTTGTTCAGAGAGGTATACATTGATCTTTAATCCGGTATTGTTGATCAGGTCAGAAAGGATGGTTCCGTAGCTTACGAATGAACCCAGTTCCACTTTCACGTTTTCGATTTTACCGCTGAATGGAGCCCGGATCTGCATATGCGCTATCTGCTCGGTGACCTGCCGGCGATCGGCCACCAGGGCGTTGCGGGTGAGTTGCGCAGATTCCAGTTGCATGGGTGTGGCGCCGCCGAGGGCGATCAGTTTCGTATACCGGTTGATGTCGAGGTCGGCTTTCGCGATGGAGGCGTCGATGCTGCTTAACTGCACCCGAAGTACGGAAGCGTCGAGCGAGGCGATCACCTGGCCTGCTGTTACCTGGTCGCCGTTCTTGATGTAAAGGCCAACGAGTTTGCCCTGCACTTCGGAAGCGATCTTCACTTCTTTGGCCGGCGATGTTTCGCCGCTGAGTGTGAACGAGGTGTTGAAAGAATCGATCGAGGCGCTCCAGGTTTTTACAGGGATCACGACATGCTCTTTAACCGGCCTGGCGGCTTTATCGATCTTTGCTTTGTTATTGGCCAGCACAATGCCGATGCTGGCGGCGATCAATACGGTGGTGGAAATGATGACTATTGTCTTTTTCATGATTTTTTGGTTTGTTATTTTTTTGTTTGAATGATCAGATGGATTGCAGGAAATCGGTCAGGAGACTCCCTTTTGCCCGGTGCATGTTCAGCCAACTGGTTTGTACATTGATGAGCGACTGTATGTGCAGGTTGCGGGCCTTGCTCAACTCTCTTTCCGCATCGAGCAATTCCATCAGGCTGCTCACGCCTTCGGTGTACAGCGCCTTACGGCTGCTGAACACATCGGTAGCCAGCACGAGATTGCCTTTGTTGATGAGAAACTGCTCCCGGTTGTTGTTGAAGATGCCCGTGGCGCTGATGAGTTCCATCTGCGCTTTATCCAGTTTCTGACTGTTTTCCAGTTTCAGTTGTTCCAGTTCGGTAGTAGCCGTGCGTACCCGGCTTTTCCGGCGATTGCCATCGAACAGGGGAACGCTCACCGATAATCCAACGGTGGATGTTTTGTAGAGGAAATCATTGTCGAAAGCGTGTTTCACTTCATTGAACTGCGACTGGTAGTTGAAGCGGAAATAGGTATTGATGACGGGCAGTTTCTGCGCATCCAGCCGTTTGAGTTCATTCTGCTTCGACAGGAGCATTTGATTGGCCAACCGGATATCGGCCCGCTGGGCGAAATCCGTGGCTTTTACCAGTTCCCGCAGATCCTGCGAAATGCTGTCGCTGATGACAGTAAGCGTGGAGGGGGGAAGTCCTAACAGGTAATTGAAATAAACGAGCTGCTCGTTGTACTGCGTCTGCAACTGGTTCAGTTCCGATTGCATGTTGGCAACGTTGATCTGCAGCGACTCGTATTCGATCCTCTTCAGCACGCCGGTTTCATACTGAGCTTTGGCTATCCGCAATATGTCTTTCATATTCTGATAGTCATACTCGGTGGTACGGATCATCTCGGCATTGGTCTGCAATGCGTAATACCTTGATGCCACTTCATACACCAGTTCTTCCTTCGAAAGGCGATACCTGGTTTTGCTGATGTCGGTCTGCAGACCGGCCTCTTTGATCTGGAGCAGCAGCTCTTTCCTGTATACGGTTTGCGAAACCTCCACGCCGGACCGGAAGCTATAGCTGGTTCCGAATTTTACCGGCACATACTCTTTGGATGGCTGTCCTACGATGTAACCCGGAAGTGTTTGCCGGGCAATGGCGGGGTTGTACTCTGTTCCGCTGGCATAATTGACCTGCGGAAGATAGAGCCCGGCAACTTCCCTGTTCTTACTGCCGGTGATGGCAATATATAGACTGTCGGCCCGCAGCGAGCGGTTATTTGCCAGCGCCGTTTCAATGGCTTTTTTAATGCTCATGGACCCGGTTTGCGCCACGCCCTTCTGCAACAGAAAGCAGTGAAGCATGGTGAACACGCGGATCAGGAACCATTTCATTCGTGTACTCATAATCCTGTTTTTTTAGTTTTTGTTTTTAATGACGGGGCAAAATTGCGGCGGCAAAAAGGGGTTACGGTTCGGATGAGCTAATCCGAACCAGTAAAAAACCGGGATACATGTACGGGTTTATGAATCCGAACCCCGGACCTGTGTAAGTGCTTGTTCAGCAACGGGATGCCGCAGGATAAAATGATCGGGAAAGAGGCGTTCGGATTTACAAATTGGTACCCGGATCGGGGTAAAAGAGGGAATTACGCTTAGGGGCGAACCTGGTTCATTTCGCGGAAAACGGTGGGGGTTTGACCCGTGAATTTCTTGAACACCGTATTGAACGTGGTCTTGGAGTTGAAGCCGGCCTCGAACCCGATGGAGAGGATCGTGAAGTTATTTCCTTTGGGATCCAGCAGGAGCCGTTTTGCCTCTTCCACCCGGTATCCATTCACCAGGTCGTAAAAGGTCTTTTTCATGTCTTCGTTGAGCACCTGGGATACCTGGTAGGCCGGCATGCTGAGTTTTGCGGCCAATTGCTGAAGCGTGAGTTCGGGTTCCTGGAATAGTCTTTCCTCCGTCATCAGCCAGGTGATCCGTTCGATCACTTCTTCATTCCTGCCCGAGGGAATACCCGGTTCCGGTACCTGGATATTCTCTACTTCGTGCAGCTGGCCCTCGATCGTTTCTTTATCGGTTTCATGCTGTAACTGCCAGATGGTAGGCTGCAGTATGCCCTTGAAGGTTGCTATATATATATAAGGAGTGGCAACCGCCATGTTCAGCAGGAGCAGGAGGTTGAATTGCTCGGGATACCGAAGGATCAGGGGAAAGATCGCGATAAACGTGAGTATGAGTATGAGATAGCCGTTCACCAGGAAGGAGGCCCAGCTGAGGTTGATGCGGCTGGTTTCGGAGAATAGATGCCGGATGCCTTGCTGGTACGACCGGAGCGCTTTGCGGGCGAGGAAAAAATAAAAGAGTTGCTGAAGGCTTCGCACACATGAAAGGATCAGTGTTGCAGGCCGTTGCAGGGCGCTGGCGGGAAGCTCTTCCGCGTTGGGATATTGCTGCTGCAGTACCGAAAGATTCCATCGAACGATGAAAAAGAAAAGAACGAAAAGAATAAAATGGGGAAGGGCCTTTTGCCAGGTGATGCGCTGGCGGAAACTAAGCAGGTACAGGAATAGAAGCGGCCCCGGGAGTAAGGGCAGTGGCATCACAAAGAAACTGTTCTGCCACCCCAAGAACTTCATCATCAGCGGCAGGGTCATTACCATTGATGTGCTGCATATATAAAGCGCCAGGAAGGTATTGACGGTTTTATCGGCCTTGCGGTGAAAGTAAACAAGGATGGCCAGCAGGATGCCCTGCAGTATCCCTGCCCCGCAGATGAACAGCAGGATCTTTTCCGGTATGGAAAGCAGAACCATCGCTACAGTAGTTTCTGTGCAAAGATTGCTGATTTTTTCAGCTTGATCTTACTTTTTTTCGGATGCGGTGTTTCGTCAGGCTACAGCCCGTTCCGCTGCCTGGGCGGCCGATACAGGGATTGTTCTGTCGCGGTACTCGGTAGGCGTCTGCCCGGTGAATTTCTTGAACACGGTGTTGAAGGTGGTCTTGGAGTTGAAGCCGGCTTCGAAGCCAACCGACAGGATGGTGAAATTCCTGTTCCGGGGATCCGATAAAAGCCGCTTGGCTTCCTGCACCCGGTATTCGTTCACCAGGTCGTAGAATTTTTTTCCGATGCCTTCATTCAGGGCCAGCGAAGCCTGGTATACAGGCACCTGCAGTTTTTCAGCGATCTGCGGCAACGTGAGTTCGGCTTCCTGGTACAACTTGTCGTTTTCCATCAACCCGAGGATTCTCTCAGCCAGTTCAGTCATCTTTCTGTTTTCAGTGAACGCCCTGCTGGCAAGGGTGGAAACATCAGCAGGGCCTGCCGGCACAGCGCTGGCCAGGGGGACACTTCTAACCGGCATTACAGGAGCCATGTTCCAGCGTCCCGGCTGGGACACCGGTTTGCGGGTGGCCACCATGAACTGTATGAAAGAAAAAACCAGGATGCCGGCACAGAGCAGGTAAAAGAATCCGGCACTGTCGGAAAAAACGGCAATGAGCAGCGAGAAGAGCAGGGCGCCGGCGGGCAGTGCAATAAACGGAAGCGGATAGATCTTGGTTCTCATGACTGTTTGTTTAGTGACTTGTTTAGCTTGATCGCAGTGTAAAAGTAGCCGCCCGTGGTAACCCATGCCCGCATCATTGAGCGGTTGTTGTGTTTTTTGAGTGGTTGGCAACCAGCTCCCGGTTTCCAATAAAAAAGCCTTCCGGTTCACGAAGGCTTGAAGAAGGTGGTGAAGAAGGGATATGAAAGGAGCGAATAGGACTGAATTCTGATGTAAAACTACCGATGAGTACCTGGGATCAAAAACACAATTGAGCCACTGACGGTATTATTGAGTGTTTGCAACCGGGGCCCGTTCCGGGCGGGGCTCAGAAAAGATAAAGCGCCACCCGCTGTAGCGGAGGCGCTGTTACCAGTCCAAGAGCAAATGAGAAATTTTTAAAGCAATAAGATCACATTCGGGTATTTCCGGCGGGAAAACTTGCCAGTATCCTGTTCACGGTTTTGCTGACCGCTTCCTCCGGATTCTTCGGCTGTTTGGTGATGTCGGCCGAACCGGTTCCTACCCAGACCAACTTATCGGCCTTTACATCCACCACATCGATCTTCAGGGATCCGTTCTTGTAATCGTATGCCTGTACGCTGCCGTTTCGCACAACAGCGCCGCCGCCGAAATAACCTGCCGGCAGGTATCCTGCCCCGATGGCGCTTGAATTTACCGCCAGGTATTTTTTGTTATCCAGTACGGATACGGCGTTCACCACCAGGTCGGGGTTGTGGTTGTCTTCCCGGTATCCTTTCCGTAACATCTCGGTACGAATGGAATTCCAGATGCGTTCTTCATTGAGCTGGTTGATGTTGGCGCTGGTGACGAGGTAATACATGCCAAAGGTCTTGTACTTGCTGAAATCGGCTGAATGATCATAATCGGAAGCGACTTTCAGTGTTGGCTTGCACGAGAACATGGCCAGCAGGGGCAGGGCCAGTAAGAAACGGGTTACAGTTTTTGTCTTCATAATTGCTGTTTTTGTTTTTTCCGCAAAGCTATCGGCAGCCTGCACACACGAACAGCAATACTGAGTGGTTGTTCTGTTTTTTGAGTGCGTTACCGTTCCTGCGGAGCCTTGTATTTGTTTTGTTCCAGCAAAGGGCCAAAAACAACCATGTCCACCGGTTTGATATACACTTCCTTTTTAGCGGGATGCTTGAGGAGTTGCCGGTGCGGGCGTATGGGTCTTCTCTCAAAACCTCCGCCGCAGTTGGGGCACACATTGTGAAGTACGCCGGATACACAATCGGCACAAAAAGTACATTCATACGTACAGATCATGGCTTCGGTACTTTCATTGGGAAGGGCTTTTCCGCAATGTTCGCAGGCGGGTCGTAGTTCTAACATAGCTTTTGATTTGAGTGTTGATAGGGGTTGTGACGGAGATCAGAATTTTTCGAACAGTTCCATGAATTCCTGACGGCGGCTCCGGGAGATACTGACGGTTGCGCCATCCTGCATCACCACATACCCGCCATCGCCGCGTACAAATCGGGCGATCTGGTTCAGGTTGATGAGCCAGGAGTTGTGAACCCGGAAAAAATCGGGTCCGCTCAGGGCCTCGTCGATGTCTTTGAGCACTTTCGATACCAGGATCTTGCGGCCGCCGGTGAGCACCACGCTGGTATAATTGCTTTCGGCCTGGCAGTAAATGATGTCCTGGGTGGGAACGAAGATCATTCCATCGCCGGTAGTGAGCGCTATGCGTTGAGCCGCCGGTTTCATGTTCTGTTTGATGTTCTGAAAGAGCAGTTCCAGTTGTTCTTTGGAGGGCGCCGATTTTTTTTCTTCAATGCGGCGGATCGTTTCCTTCAGGTCTTCGGGATCGATCGGTTTCAGCAGGTAGTTCAGCGCGCTGTATTTGAAGGCCTTGATGGCGAACTGGTCGTAAGCGGTGCAGAACACCACATCGAAATGAAGTTTGTCGAATTGCTCAAGCATGTCGAAACCATTCATGTGCGGCATCTCAATGTCGAGAAAGACCAGGTCGGGGTTGTATTTATGGATCGCCTCGATCCCTTTTGAAGCGGCATTGCACATGGCTTCGATCTGAACCTGGGGACAATAGGTTTTCAGGAGCCATTCCATCATTTCGAGACTGTTGCTTTCGTCGTCGATTAATACACATCGTATCATAGTAGTTCTGTTTACAGGTTATACAGGAATTTTAAGGATCACCCGGGTGCCGGCGGCTTCGTTCTGTTCGTTCCTGAGGTCGATGATCTCCACGCTGGCGTTCAGTTGGGCATGTTTGTTCAGCAGATTGAGGCGTTGTTCGGTGAGCTGCATGCCCAGCGATTTCCGGGAAGTGGCCGATTTGCTTTTCAGTTCTTTGGCTTTCTGCCTTCCCACACCATTGTCTTCAATGACGCATTGCAGCAATCCTTCTTCGGGCATGCCAACCCCGATATGCAGGTGACCATCGCCTTCCTTGTGCAGCAACCCGTGCCAGATGGCATTTTCCACGTAAGGCTGGATGATCAGCGGCGGTACTTCAACGGTATCGGTACCCAGGTTGTCGTCCACGGAGATCTCGTAGGTGAATTTCTTATCAAAGCGCAGGGCTTCCATTTCTATGTAAAGTTTCAGCGCCTCGAGTTCATTGGAAAGGATCACGTTCTTCGAATTCGAATTGTCGAGGATCAGTCGTATCAGTTTGGCGAATTTGGTCAGGTACAGCGAAGCGGTTGTCTGATCGCTTTTCACGATGTACCGGTTGATCGAGTTCAGGCAATTGAAGATAAAGTGCGGGTTCATCTGGGCCCGCAAAGCCTGCATTTCCACTTCTGTCATTTTCCGCTGTGTATTCATAAGTATTGTTTCCGCCTCTTTTTTTTCTTTTTCCGCCCTTGCCCGGATGATCTTATTGGTGCACAAGGACGCAATTGTGGTAAGAATGGACAAGTGTTTTTGAGTGAAGAATGCTTTTTTTGAGTGTTCGCAGTTGATCACGCCGAGTACCTGGTCGTTGTAAAGAATGGGTACGGCGATCTCGGAGAATTTCTGCACATGGTCGATGATGTAGCGTGGATCTTTGGTGGTATCCGGAATAACCTCTGCCTGGCCGCTTTGAACCACGGCGCCCACAACGCCCTTGCCCGGGATCACTTCAAACGCGTTGCCTGCAGTCAGTTCGTCGCTTCGCTGCGGTCCGTGCGCTGCACGCTGTACAAAAACATTCCTGGCTTCGTCCTTCATGTAGATCGCACAATCCTCGAAGTGCAGGCGACCGATGCAATTGCGGGCCACATCCCAGAGGATGCGCTCTTCGGTTTGCTGTTCCGACATGCTCGACATGAAATAATTGATGGCCTGTTCGGTTTCCAACTGTTCTTTTTGCCGCTTCAGTTTCCGGCTGCGGTTCCGGATCACCAGTAAACAGGCGCCCAGCAATAACCCCGCTATACCAAACAGGAACCAGGGGCGTTTCCAGAGCGGCGGAATCACTTTCAGGAATGCCACATTCCCTGCCTTAACCCAGTGTACCGCATCGTTTCTCGCTTCCACCTTGAATTCATAACTCCCGGCTGGCAGCAGGGAATACCGGGCTTCCCGTATGTCGACGCCTTCCTGCCACCCGGGGTCATAGCCTTCCAGTTTATACCGGTAACGGATGTTCTCGGAGCCCTGGAGATTAATGGCGCTGAAACGGAATATAATATTGTTGCGGGCATGTTGCAGACTGAAGGCGTCGGACTTATCGAGGAAGATCACGGAATCGTTTAGCTCAACCTGTGAAATGGCTACCTGTAATTGCCTGGTGTTCGTTGTAAGCCGTTCCGGCAAAAAGTAATTCAGCCCCAGCCGGCTTCCCCACATCAACTCGCCGGAAATTGTTTTGAGGTAACTGCCCGGGCGAAAGCCTTCCGGCGACAATCCATAGTTCTGGTCGAATATGCGGATGCTTTTATCGGATGGATCAAAAAGGGCCAGGCACTTGATGTTGCCGATCCAGATGCGGCCCTTATTATCTTCCAGCATGCCATCGCAGCGATCGTACCGCAACCCGTTGGATTGATTGAAAGATTGCAGGGAACCGTCGGGCGTAATGATTGTAAAGCCGAGAGAAGTTCCAACGTAGATATTATTCCTGCTGTCTTCGAAAAGTGCAAAACAACGGGCTGCCGGGAAGCCCTTTTCTTTATTATAATGGATCAATTGATTGGCCGACCGGTCGTAACAATATACACCGGCTGTGTTTGTGCCGATCCAAACCCGGTGCTTTTTGTCTTCCAGGAAATAATTCACCCGTTGGCCGGATAATTCTTTCAACAGCGGATGGTTGGTAAGCGCATCAGCTTCCAGCGTATGCGGGTTTACCGTAAAGATGCCGGTGGTGGTCGATGCCCAGATGGTACCGTCGGAAGCCGTCATCAGGTCGAGAATAACGTTGTTGTTAAGCGCCGGGCCTTTGCTGCTGTCCATTTTGATGTTCCGGAAACGCCCGGTGGCCTCTTCCAGCATCGACAAACCATAGCCCAGGGATCCTACCCAGGGCCTGCCCAGGCTGTCGATGCACACGGCACGCAGTTCATACCCTTCACCGTTCTCCCGGGAAAAATAATCGAAGAACCGCACTTCGTTCTTTTCCTTGTTCCATCGAACCAGTTTTTCAAATACGCCCAGCCAGATTGTGCCCTGCTTGTCCTGAGCCATGTCGGCGATATAGCCGTCGTAAAACCGGCCCTTGCCGTCGCCGAAAATATTTATGTAGCTGGCCCTGCGGTTGAAAATATCGAAACTGTTCAATCCGGAGATGGAAGTGCCTACCAGTACATCACCCTCTTTGCTGCACAGTACCCGCCGGGTATAATTGCTGCCCAGGGAACCTGCATCCACGGGATCATGACGGTACCAGGTGATGCGCCCTGAACGGTCGATCAGCACCAGGCCATCGTGGTCGGTTGCTACCAGCAAACTGCCGTTCACGGCCAGCCGGATCTCGCCTACAATGGTATTAAGGGGTTTGTTGTTGATGGTACGGGAGAGCTGGAAAGAGCGGGTAACCTGCCTGGTGAAAATATCGATGATACGGATCAGGCCGTCTTTCGATGCAACGGCAATCTCTTTATCACTGTACGGACAAACACTCACGATGCCCGAAAAAGGCGCTTCGTAAATAATGCTGTTGTTGTTATAGTCGTACAGTACTACGCGGCTCCTGGTGGCATAGATGAACTGATCGTTATTGAATCGTTCCGCGTCGCTGAACTGGTCGTACTTCAGTTGATCGGGTACATCTTTCAGCCATACCCATTTTTTTGTTTGTTCATTGAAGTAATACTGCCCGAGGAAGGTATAGAGTACGGGGCCGTATTTTTTTGTGTCGAGTATGGTTCGGGCCGGGAAGCGGCTCACGGTATCGTTCAATACCACCCGGTGAAAATTCCGCTTTTCGTCTGCCCACGTTATTCCTTCCGGCGTGCCCAGCCACAACCTGTTCCGGCTGTCGCAGGTGAGGTGGATGATATTATCGGAAGCCATGGCTGCGGTGTTCGTTTTACGGTAGCTGGTTACGGTGTAGCCGTCGAAAACATTGAGTCCTTCGGTGGTTCCCATCCAGAGAAATCCTTTCTGATCGATGGCCAGGCTGGAGATATAATTGTCGGATAAACCGTTGGCGGTAGTGAGGTGAAAAAAGGAAACAGACTGCGCAGTTGATACCCGCGGATACAGGGATACCAGTATGAGGATCAGTGAATAATACGATGATCTGGGTAAATTCAATGCAGGTCGATTCAGAACAATAAAAATAGCCCATTCCTGTGCGGAATGCAAGTGTTCTGAGTGCCTGGCAGTATCAGGCCTGTGGATGACCGGATATTTTAGCGGTTGGTTCCCTGGTCAATGAACCTGGCAGAGGCCTAAAAGCCGGATGGGGTACCGGGTTTTAGTTGAAATACGATATCGAGTTGAACAGAAGCCCCGAAAGGCAGTTGCGCCACACCGGTAGCGGTGCGGGCATGCCGGCCATTTTCGTTTAGCAGATGGATCAATAGGTCAGAAGCTCCGTCGATCACTTTGGGTTGTTCCGTAAAGCTATCGGACGAACGTACAAAGCCGGTGACTTTTAAAACCCCGGTAATCAGATCCAGGTCTTTAATGTCTTGCTTGATGATCGCCATTATCAGTA
>JBGAVF010000341.1:0-2480 GCA_044228315.1 Bacteroidia bacterium
GCATCGGTTGATTTATAAACATAGCCGCTGTCGGGAATGGGAACATCCGCGCCGTTATACACGGTATTGCCCTGATGGGCAAAGTTCACCAAGGCATACATGATATCCGGATTGTATGGATGCAGCATGATCTTCGGGATCATCTTGCGTGAAGGGAATTTCCAGAAGCCGGTTTGTTCGTTGGCGTTTTCGTCGGCACCATCGTACCACTTGCCTATGGGTTCCGACCATCGGCAGGTGCTGTTTCCATTCGCATCGGTATCGTTGGCGTTGGTGGTTTTGAAAATGCCGTAGCTTTGTCCGAAGAGTACTTCTCCTGCCCCGGCCAGAAAGGCATCGCGGTTGAGCCCTTCTTTACTTCCTGAAACGAGATATACTGTTTCGGGACGGTTAGGATGAATAGCCACGAACGCACTGCGAAGGGTAGGCAATGCATCGGTATTCATCACCTTCCAGTGCAGGCCATCGTCATTGGAACGCCACAGCCCGCCCCCGGAGGCAGTTATATACAGGGTGCGGTTGGTTGTGCCATAACCCGGCTGAAAGGCAATGCTGCTGAGTTGTCCCAGTCCGTTAGCGCCCATGGTGTTATCGTCGACCGGCACCTGCACCGGGCCCAACGGTTTCCACGTACCGGTTTGGCCAACAATGTATGTTATGCCAACGATGAAAAAAAGAGAAAGCCATGCAGCGCGCAGGAACCTGTGCCTACAGCTTCGCAGGGTCCATAAAAATTTTATTGCGTTCATACACTTTTCTTTATTTTCACAACATTCAAAAAAAGGGAAATCCTTTATGAAATACAGCATTACGCTTCTATTTTTTCTGTTTTGTTTTTCTGCCTTAAACGCACAAAATGCGACGTTGAGCGGAAAGATCATCGATGCCATGGATAAGGGAGAACTTCCGGGTGTGAATGTAACCATCATAGGAACCAGCATAGGAGCGGCTACCGACATCAACGGAAAATACACCATTGCCAATATTAAGCCGGGTATATATAATATTCAGTATTCGTATACCGGTTATGAGAAGAAGCTGATCACCGGTGTGAAGCTGAGTGCCGGTGAAAACAAAGTGGTGAATGTTGAATTGAAAACCGCTGTAGCCTCCATTGATGAAGAAGTGGTGATTGTGGGCGACAAACCCCTGGTGGATGTAGAGAAGGGAAAAAGCGAGAACAGTATTAAAAGTGAAGTGATCGAAGCCGCACCGCAACGCGGATTGGAAAAGATCATCAACACCCAGCCGGGGGTGATGAATTCGCCGGCGGGTATCAATATACGCGGCGGGCGTTCGTACGAAACCGGATTTTATATCGACGGGGTTTCGGCTACCGACCCGCTGGCCGGAACAGGCTTCGGTCTTGACCTGGGAAGTAATGCTATTGATGAAGTGGAGATCACCACCGGTGGGGCCGGTGTGGAATACGGCAACAGCACATCGGGTGTGGTAAATACCAAAACAAAAAACGGGGGCGACAAGCAGGAATTGTACGCTCTTTACAAGCGCGACAATTTTGGGTTCAATAAAAACAGTCGCTCGGTTTTTAACCAGCAGAACGCGGAGTTGAATGCTTCCGGTCCTGTGCCCGGAACACATAAAAAATTAAAATACTCGGTGGCCATGAAAGGCGCCTTCACCGATGAGTATTATAAAAACCCTGCGAAGCAGGTAGTGTCGTCCCTGTATCCCGATAACAGGTGGAGTCCGTTTCAGAACAACCGCTGGAGCAGTTTACTGAAATTCAACTACGAGCTGAACAACCGCAACCGGTTCTCGCTTACCTACCTCAAATCCATCACCATCAATCAGGATGTGAACATGATTCGTATTACCGGTAATGATGCGAGTTTTAATCCCGGATATCAGTTTGCCTTTCAGCAGCAGATGGATAACGCCAATACCTTTACGGCCGACAACAACATGCAGATACTTCAGTGGAGCCACAGCAGCGGAAAAAGTTTCGCCCTGAAAGCCACCGCTTCGCGCATGTATGTGCATTTGCGTGCCGATGCCAACGGACGCGGATGGAGACCTGCCACCGTGAACGGGGAGTTCGACCCCAACAGCATCATCACTGCGCCGGTGACCTATTTCAACCCCGACGATACGGTGGTGTTCGTGGAAGCTGCCAGCGGATTTTATAACAACGGAGGCATTGCCACCCTCTGGCACGATCACCTCGTGGAGCAGTACACTTCAAATATCACCGGAAGCCTGCTTTCGAAAAACACCTTCAACCGTTTGTTCTTCGGTGGCGAGTTCAAGTATCAGAACCTGCAATGGATCGATATCGACAAGCCCTGGATCGGCGCTCCTATAACGCTTGCCGGCGGGCAAACCACACAGAGCTACAGATTGGGTAACTACAGTGATATATGGCATGTGAAGCCCAATCAGTTCTCGTTTTTTGTAAGCAACAAAATAAAATACAAAGGGCTCATTGCCGATGTAGGACTGCGTTATGAGTTATGGTC
>JBGAVF010000012.1:0-20142 GCA_044228315.1 Bacteroidia bacterium
AATTGATCGTTTTAAAAGGTGTTTTCATGTCATTCTTAGAGAACGTCTGAACATTGTCACGGTCGGCATACACCACCCAATCGCTGCCCGAAGTGCCTTCACTTTTCGGCAAAATGGTTCCGTTGGGCCGGTCGTATTCCTGGGGTTGTGAAAGCACCCGGCTGCCCGATGGCACCTGTGCATTGGTATAAGGTATAAAAAGAATAAGTGCGGCTGCAAATAATAGTATGTTTTTCATGTTTAATTAACCTGTATATAGTTGTACGTGATCTGTGATTTGTTGTTCAGGTTATTCACCTGACGAAAATTTTCGGTATTGATCTTATTGTCTTTGTTGCTGTAATAAATATTCACTGTAACCATTGATTCACTCACACCGGTGATGAACGAAACTTCGTTCGGGAACATGCCGGTAAGTACCGAGGGTTCATCACGCATGGCGTAATCGAGGATGTAATTATCGGTAAGAAAATAATTGATGGTGATGTTACCTTTTAGTGAAAACTCCTTGTCGAAGAGAATGCCGCGCATCATCGATTTATCGAGGATGGCGTTGGGTGTGCGTGAATTTTTCTCGAAAAGGTTATTGATGATCTTGGTGCAGTTCTCCGGTTTTTTGCTGTAATCCGACTTCTGATCATTACTCCAGAACAACAGGAATTTATTGTCAGTTTTCCCTTTGCAGGCTTTCACCTCATTATCGAGGCGCTCAATCAGCTGGGGTGAAAGTGCTACCGAGCCACCCCCCTTACTGTTCTCGATATAGAAAACGATCAGGTTATTGAATTTTTCAGCATGTGGCTTAAAGGCACTCAGCAGTGCCGCAGATGTCACTGCCAGAATAAGTAGGATGGCACGTTTCATGATTTTATTTTTGATTAACAGTGATCTTGGAAATGCATTTGGTCGCCTCATCGTATTCAACTTTCACCTCATTAATTGATGTATTGCGCTGAATGTCGAGTTGCATGCAGTACGAGTAAATACTTTTGTTCTGAGACCCGTTAATGATCACCGGTACATGGTCGTTATCGCAGAAGTATTTCTTCAGCATGGCGTAATATTCATCTTCAAAGTGTCCTTTGGTAATGTTCAGGAGTTTGGCTTTCAGTTCACTGTCACTGAGGCGTGGGGCCGGAGCAGCGGCACTACCGCCTCCGGTGTTGGCTTTCGGGGCCACATTTATTTTAAAGCGTCCCTCTGCCTTACTTGCATCAACACGAAGCACAATGGTATAACTACCCGGCTTGGCATAGGTATAGGTTGGGTTCTGATCGTATGAATCGGTATTGCCCGATTCGCCGAATTGCCATTCCCATTTGGTGGCCCCTTCGGTTGCATTCGAAAATTTAACCGCTTCTCCAACTTTGCAGGAGGAAGGACCGGCAATGACCACGGCTTTTTGTGTGGTGTCGCTGCTGATCACCAGTTCCCCCACATGAATGGAGATCTTCTCGGTGCATTTCCCGTTGATGGTAAGCTGAATGATATAGTCACCGGCCGATTTGTAGGTGAAATCTCCGTTCTGGGCATCACTGAAATTGCCGTCACCAAAATCCCATTTCCACTCATTGGCTTCCGGGGTGTTGTCTTCATAGTGAATACTTTCTCCGGCCAGTATCGACTTCGCTGAGATCGTATACACGATTTTCGGGCAATCGCTTCCTCCGCCCATAAATTTTTTCACAATAAAAATTCCGGCAGCCAGCAATAAAATAGCGGCTATTAAAATGATATTTCTGCGTTCCATGCGTGTACGTAAATAATTTTTTTAATGATTAATGAATGGCGTATTTCAGGCCTATGCCCAGGCTCAGTGTATTAATTTTCAGGGTCTTCGAATTGTTCAGTAAAAAATCGTAGGAGCCAACGGCATCTGTTAGCTGGTATTTCTCTTTATACGAGGCATTCGTAAACGTCATGCCCTGCGTAATGAGTGATGCGCCCAGAAACAACTTATCCGACAATTTAAAGTTGGCTCCAATGCGCAACGTAGTAGCCATGGAGGAGCCCAGATTTAATGTTCCTGTTTTTGATAAACTCTTATCCAGGGCAACATCATATCCTTCTTGTTGCTTTTGCTTGAAATACGCTGCTTCACCCCCGGGAACCCGCGATGACACATTCGATCGGGTGATGAGCCAGCTGTCTTTGGAAGGAACACCGCTTTCATCAAATACCGGGTTGTTACCGTTGTCATACCGGTAAATGGCCTCATAATCAGCGGCGGCGCTGGCTTCTACATTGGCAGATGATACAGAATAATAAACCAGCCCAACCCCCAAAGTAAGGTTGGCTTTATCGCCCAACCCGAATTTGTACTGGATCACCAAAGGGATATTGATGGCTTTTGCCTTGAATGTTTCATCCATGTTGCGGGCCCGCACAATACGGCGGTAGGTATGCCCCGATGCATCGGCAGCCTGATACTCTACATGAAAGGAATCCATGGTGAAAGCGGCGTTGAAACTTGAAAGGCCTACACCTGTGGCAAATCCGAACCGGCGCTTTGCTCCGATAAAATAATCGACATCGAGTTGCACATTTGTATACGGGGCCTTTTTGGTAGTATTCAATCCGGTAATATTATACGTCTTCTTGTCAGCGGGGCCGATGATTTTTGTATAGCCCAGGTTTGATGTATTGAAGGCCGTGGTGATATTGTTGTTACCACCGCTTACACTAATTCCGGCAAACAAAGCCGGTTCGGTGGATACAGGACGGGGTTTGGGTTCCGGCTTAGGTTTTGGTTCCGGTTTGGGTTTCGGCTCGGGTTTTGGTTTGGGATCCGGCTTGGGTTTGTCGTTCACAACCACAGCTGGTTTTTTTGAATCGGCAATGTATTTCTTCTCTTCCGTGCTCGGGCAACCGGTGGCAAGCATATATCCGGGTTCTTTTTTGCATTTGTCGATCTCGTTTGGAACAAAATCCCTGTCATCGTCGTTGCCCAGCACCAACGAAGAGCCCAGCAGAGATACATTATTTATTCGCAGTATATGTGTGGAAAGGTTCTCCGAAAGTTTCATCTCCAGGGTGTCGATAATACGGTATAGCAAGCCGTTGGAGCGGGTTCCGTTCAATTCTTTTATCATGGTAACCGTTAACGTAGCGTAATCCACAGCAACGGCATTGTATTTGGCAAAAACCCCGTTGGGGTAATTGGTTTTTGTTTTGGCTATAAATTCATCAATGCTGCGGGTCTTCAGTGCATACGGAGTTTTATAGTCCTGATCGTAACCCGAAGGATTTAATTCATCGGGGATCTGAACTGAAGGGTCGAAGAGAAATTTATACTGATTGGCCACCGCATCAGAAAACCCGATATCATCCAGTGAACTGAATTTCGAGTAGGTAAGATAATTCATCAGCAGGGTGTCGATCTTGCCCGGCAATGATTTGCGTTGCATCATATCCTGTGCCCGTAGGGTAAACGCCAGTAAAAGAAGGGCCGAAAGGAGAAAGAGTGATTTTGTTTTCATTCGTTTACCGGTTAATGATTAATTTGATGGCATCTGTTGATTCTTCCGATTGGAAGTGAAGCGTATAAAATCCGGATGGCAGGTCAGCCGATACTGAATTATCTCCAGATTGCAGTGTCAGGTTCATGACCGTTATGCCGGCAGCATCAGTAATATATGCCATATTTGTTCCGTTTCCAGCATACCGGATGTTCAGGACTCCGTTATTCGGATTGGGAAATACCGAAAGGCTTTCCGATGCCTTTTTCAGAGCTACAGAAAGCGGGGCATTGTAATATACTTTGTAGGTGCAATTACCTGAACTCAGTTTCACATAATAGTTTTTTGTTGCAAAACTGAAGCCGGCCGGTAACGTATAGTCTTGGAATTTTTCTCCGGCGATGTCGGTGGATTGCAGCGTAACAGCATCATCATATCCCCATTGGTAGGATGGCTGGGTATTGTCCATACAAACAAGCCGTTTGCCATCCAGAAATTTAATGACCGGTACAGTGCCGATGGTGCCGTTCACGTTCACCGTTATTTTCAGGGAGTCGCGGCATCCCTGTGTGTTGGAAACCGAACAGTAAATATCATAACTACTGCCGGTGGCCGGAAAATCGATAAGGCAACTGGTACGTTGGGTTCCTTTAATAACAACGCCCGGTGTGGGGCACGACCATAGCACAGCATTCCCTCCCGGAGAGGTAACCGAAAAGTTAACTCCCTGCTGGTTATTGCAAACTGTTGATGGTACTGAGCCGGCTACCGGTTTTGCCGGTAATGGATTCACCGACAGGGTGCAGGAGTCGGAGTTTTTGGTACCGCAATTACTGGTCGCTACCACGTCATACGTTCCTATATCCCCGGCAGAAGCTGCGTTTATTATAAGCGTATCGGCGTTGGCTGACGGAATATTGGTTTTGTTTTTGCGCCATTGATACGTAACCGTTCCGGTGCCATTGGCAGTTGCTGATAAGCGAACCCGGCTGCCTGCACATACCGTGGTGTTTACCGGTTGCTTGGAGAAGGAAGTGGATGAGTTGATGGTGAGGATGGCCGCCTGTGATGTTACGTTTCCGCAGGCTCCCGTTACCAGCACGGTATAACTACCGGCGTCTGCCCCGTTCACACTGCTTATAAAATAGGATGAAGCATTAGCCGATGGGATATTCCCTGTATTTTTTTTCCACTGATAGGTTAATGGTGGAGTGCCTGAAGCCACCACCGTAAAACGAACCGAATCACCGGAGCAGGTGGTGACACTTGCAGGCTGTGTGCTGATGCCTGTGATGGCATTCACGGTTACAGTAACTGCATTGGATGTGGCAGTGCCACAGGTACCGTTAACCACCACATCGTATAAGCCGGTGTCGGCAATGGTAGCCGGAGAAAAGGATAACGTGGCGGCATTGCCTGATGGTACATTCACACCTCTCCGTCTCCACTGATACGAGAGGGTGCCGCTGCCGGTGGCGGTAACACTGAGAGAACCATTCGATCCGGAACATATTGTGGCCGGGTTAGGCTGTCCGGTTATTTTTGTAATATCATTCACCACAAGTGTGGCTGGTGAGGAGGTTACCGATCCGCAGGTGGTGGAACTTACAACCACCGAATACACACCGGCATCGGCAATACCGGCACCGGTAATGGTATACGAACTCGAATTCGCCGATGGTATATTCGTCACCCCTTTCCGCCACTGGTACGAAATGGTGCCTGAACCGGAGGCCAGCACACTAAAAGTAACATTGGCTCCGGCACAAACGGTGCTACCGGCCGGCTGGGTGCTGATCGTGATGGTGTCATTTACAGTAAGGGTAGCAGTGGCTGATGTTTTTGAACCACATAGCGATGAAGTTACAAGTACTGAATACGATCCGGCATCACTGAGCGATGCATTCGATACCGCATAGGTGCTGTTGGTTGCCCCTCCTATATCTATACCCCCTTTCTTCCATTGATAGGAAAGGGTGCCGCCTCCCGTGGCACTTACCGAGAACGAGAAACCTGAGCCGGCACAAGTAGTAGCATTGCCGGGCTGGGATGAGATTTTGACCGTATCGTTCACCGTAAGGGCTACACTGCTGGATGCGAGCATTCCGCATACAGAAGACGTTACTTCTACAGAATAGTTTCCGGCATCGGTGAGGGCTACAGCCGGAATGGTATATGTAGGGCTGTTGCTACCCACCGGAGTGGTTCCTTTTTTCCAAACATAACTTAAGGTTCCCGCACCTACAGCCACCACTGAAAAGGTAGCTGATTGTCCGGCGCATTTCGTCTGGGCCGAAGGCTGGGTGGTAATCGCTGTGGTAGTATCTACGAAGAACGGGTTTGAAAAAGTATCAACCATGGGGCTGGTGCCTGTGCCTTTTACATAGATACGGTAACCTCCCGGCGTGGTTGCCAGAGGAATGGTATAACTGAACGTGTATGTGTTATTCGGATTCTTTTTTGTGTCGATAGGTGAAGCCGGATTGTAGCCGGACCCGCCTATCAGTGAAAGAAACGACCAGAGCGTATCGTTACTGCCAAAGCCGTGTGTATAGATAGAGATGGAAACAGACGTATTCTGGCATGCACGGCTTTGTGTCACTTTAACACTGTCGATGGTATTTACTGCAAACGCATCCGATAGCCAGAAAAGGAGGCAGGCAAGAATTAGTTTTTTCATTAGTGTTGTTTTGTTTTAGTTGTCGCTGTTCTTGTTGGTGATCCCCAGAATCAGGTTGATGTTTTTTAACTCCTGCTGATTGTCTTTCAGTTTGTTTTTACATTCTTCCAGCTTCTTGGAGGTGAGTGCCGTGTTGTCCGAGGTGTTCTTAATATTCCGTTTGTCGTTCAGCATCATTGCATAGTTATCGGTGATGCCTGAAAATACCCCTTGCTTCATATTCGATTTTTCAAAGAAAGCTTTCAGATCAGCGATGTTCTTCTCAATTTCGTTGGCGATAATGGTAGCGTTGCTGGCACCGGGTTCAAACGACTGAAGGCGGGCCTCAATGGTATCCATGCGCACCAGTATGGTGCTTTGCTTGTTAATGAGTGCATCCATCTCATTTACTTTGGCAGCCTTCAGGTCGATCTGTTTCGAAGGGGTCATTTTATAATCGCTGAACAATGCCATTACGAGTAACAGCACAGTGGCAAACAGCAGGATCATAAAGGTGGTGAACTTGTTTTGTATATCCTTGGTCATGATGCGGACGGTTTTATAAGTTGATTCCTGAAATTATTTATTGTTCTTTTCACTCTTTTCTTTCAGCTCTTTTTCAATAGCGGTGTTATCGCGCTGGCAGGCATTCAGATCGCTTTTTATTTTATTGAAATTCATTTCCGATTCGCCCAGGTCGTGTTTAATAATGAGCATGGCTTTGTAGTTGTTTACGATACGGAAAAACAACCGGTTGGTGGGCGACTCGGTGCCCAGCGACGACTCCAGCGCAATGTTTTTACGGCTGATGTCGTTTTGTAAAAAGCTCAGGTTCGGGTTGGGGGCATTGTATTGCTTGAACTCTGTATTAATGGAATCGATCTGCGCCATAATACTTTTCTGTTTCGAGTTGATAGTATTAAACTCCTTCTCTTTCTCTTTCAATTCACTCAGAAATTGTTTTGGTATGAACAGGTTGAAGTAAACGGTCAGGGTAATTACAATACTTACAATACTGAAGAATAGCACAAAGCCCCAGAAGGCGCTGTTGCGTTCTTTGTTATTTAATGGTTGCATCGACATATAGTAAGGTGGATTTTATTTTGTTACGTTTATGGTTTTAAAAGTCAAGCATTGAGAAGCCTTTTTTCTTCTCCGGTTTTTTATCCACTTCTTTCTCGCGAACAAAGATGTCGCGTTCTTTTTTGCGTCCGATGAGTTCGAGTGAGTTGAGCTTGTCGAGCAACGAAGCGAGAATGCCAATCATATAATCCACTTTGGCCAGTGTTTCATAGCAGTCGTCATGGTCATAATCGGCATCAATTACTTCATCCAGCATGCCCATGAACTGACCCGGAGAAAGTTCAGTCCATTCTTTGAAATACGAAAGCAGTTCCTCTTTGTCTTTTCGGTGCCTGTTGTGGCAGCATGGTTTTATACTGGAAGAATGCTGCGGAGGTAAAGTATGCCAGTCGCTCACACACCTGACGCACATAAACCGGCAGTCCGGCATCCTGACTATTCTCTAGCACTTTCTTCACAATGTTAGTGCTGTAATTCTGAACATCATTCAGATCTGTACCCAGGGCATTGTAAATGCTTTTTAAAGAGGCATGTGAGGCCAGGTTGGAACAGGCCGGAATATATTTCTGATCGAATACAAACTCATTGGATTTATAATGCAGACGACCGATGATAAGAAAATGTTCTCCGAGTTCTGACGCATTCACCTGATCGGCAGGAAGCACGCTGATTGAAAGGGCGGGTTTTTCGAACGGATGACGCGGAGGCTGCTCTTCCGGATTGGGGTTGCCGGCAGGTATCCGCTGATACGGATTAACGGACAGCACCACATTAAAAACACCACTGCCTTTCCGTGCCGCTTCCGGTGACACCTCAATGGTGGATGAAACCGGTTCACTTCCTTCGGCAAGTTCAATACGGCACCCGCCCTGGGTTACGGCACGGCAGCAGGAAAGGTTGATCACATAATTTCCACTCTGCAATTCCTTCAAAGTGAAATTCAGGGACGTTTTTTCCCCGGCGAGCGGCGGTAGCAATCCGTAGTTATAACTGGTCAGCTGGAGGGCCAGCGTATCGCGCAGATGATCGTAAATAAAATTGTTGGTTTCTCCGAAATGCGATTTGGAAATCTTCATTCCGTCGATCCAGTTCACGGCAAGATGTTTAATTTTTGGAATCATTTTTTAAATCAATTCATGTTACAGCCTACAGAAGATTGCGGGGATCAGCTAACCTCAACCCGTTTGGCAACCACTACCATTCCTTCTTTTAATTTATTCCCTTCCACCGATACGTCAGGATCAATAAATTTTTTTCCGGTGAAGAAGTTCCCTTTTGTATAAAAGATCCAGCCGTGTGGCTCTCCGGATGCATTGGTGTATTGTATCGGACTGTCTTCAAACTTCATATTGTAATTATTGATGAAGGAGATGAACCAGTCGTTAAAATTCATCTGCAACGGGGCCTTGGCTTTGAAGTTGGTGATGGTAGTATCGCTGGGTGTTTTTGAAAATTCAAGGTCAAGCAAATAGATACGTGAAAGATCCATACGGTCGAAGTCAGGCTCTTCGTAATCTACCGGATGGTACCATACCTTATAGATTTCGGGCGGAATGGCTGCGTATTTACGGAAAGCGATATCGGCAAGATACGGTATAAAAAAAGGCAGGTAGCAGGTAGCGAACCAGAATGTTACCGGCGCATTGCTGAATGCGTTGAATAGAAAGGCGAAGAAAGTAAGACCAAAGGTTACGGGAATGAACATGAAAACCCATTCGGTGGCACCCGTTTTGGTGAAGTACGGACTGAACCGGCGTTTCATAATGCGCCAGAAGAGCAGGCCTGACAGCAGGCACCATACCTGACTGCCCAGATAATACATGGTAATATTGCTGTCGAAAAACACAAAGGCAAGCAAGCCGATAGCTCCCAGGGCAAGTGAGAACAGGAAGAGAACCAGCACGTTGGATTTACGTTTTATGGCCGGGTTTCCCGTGATGAGGTATTTGTACACAAACACCAGCACAAGGGCTAACACCAGTAAAACAATCACAGGAATGGGTAAATATTTCAATAAAATTTGCATACCGGGGTTCGAATAATAGTTTGAAAAAAGATAGTATTTTGTATTGTGTCAAATATATGTATTAAAACCTAAATACGAAACATTGGCTGAATCGCTGAGGGTAAATTTATTATCCTGCCTTGCGATGAGAAATTTAATGCGGGTATATACATGTGCCGGCAGGAAAAAATCCTGGATAAGATGCAGGATTTTATGGGCCTGACCCAAAGGTAAAAAGGGCTCTATATTTTTGCGTGCAATGGGTCCGATGCTGATTTGAAGGATCGGGACGGAAAGGGTAAAGTGATCCCCAAGAATGGAATCAATACCCAGCGTCATTTCGCGCAAGGCCACGGGGTTGATGTACCGGACCGGGTACGACGCCATTTCGTAGCTAAGCGTCACATCCACTCCAAAAAACGACTTCAGGATCTTCTCGATCTTGTCGTTATCGCCGCGAAGCAGATGGGCCAGCGGCAAATAATGCACCAGCAGATTTGTTTGCAGCGGGGTCAGTTTATGGGTAACCCGCCACATGCGTTTCAGCAGTTTGTTGTTGGCCCGGATAGTGAACCCCTGAATGGCATTTCGTTCCCTTTTTTCAAGCAATACCTTCAGCTGAAAAAATTCGTTTTCGAAAGGTGAAAAATATTTCCGGGCAAATTTCTCTTCTTCCCGGTGCTTTTTAAGCTGGTCCATGATGTCGTCGCGCTTGGACGAACGTGATCTGAGGGAAGGCTGGTGAAAAAGTCCTTCCGGAAGGGAATCATAGATGCCGTCGCGGCTAAGCTCCAGAACAATCTCTTCTGCTTCATCGGGCAGGGTATTTTCCCGGAACGCCACATCTTCAATATCCTTACGTACCGAACGCAAAAAATTCCCGACGTGGTGGGTCATCACTTCATGGGCGACAAAATGCTTTTCAAGCAGATCAGCCACAAGCACCTCTGCGCGTATATCCGGTTTGAAACCGGTGATCTCAACTTTTAACTTCTGATACTTATTCATCGCACGGTGTATTATCCATCAATACACGGGTTATTCATCGTATTTCTTTGCCATCCCCGGCCGGCCTTCTTTAAATAGTTGCACAAACCGGGTATTCTCGTTGTTGGTATAATACAATTCACCTTCCCAGAAATAGCTGTTCTTAAATGTGCCTTTAAAAACCACATCGTGAAGCACTTCGCTCATACCGAAATAATAGGCAAGTCCGGGACCATTGAACGTGTTTGACGCAAAAATACCCTTATAATCTACAAAGTCGTCGCTGTAGCTGCCATACCCTGACATCACATTATTTACCACTTTGCCACTGTAAAGCGAACCGTCATCAAAGTACAGAATGCCTGTACCGTTGCGCAGGGCTCCCGTTTTTGGGCCCTGGTATTTGGCTGCATCCACCATGGCCTGTGTATACTGTGGTCCCAGGCGGGCATCGGAAGAGAAGGCGTTGATCGCGGATTCATCGGCATGATACCGGCTCAGATCCTGATTGTACAGAATGCGCACCGTATCGATCACCTCAAAGCCTTTGCGGATCGTGAGTGTTACGGTATACGGATTGAAGGGTTTCTTCTCCGGTTTGGGTGGCTCGGGTGCAGGTGTTGGTACCGGATTATCAGGCACCACTACATCCGGTTTGGGTACAGTGGCCACCGGTGGTGCCACATAGTTCACCTTCAGCTCAGCGACATCTGTCTTTTTCACACAACGGAGCAGCCGTTCACCCCGGTATACCTTGTATACATAATACTTGCCACTGGTATCAATAATATTGGCTTTAAAGCTATAGCCGTTTTTTAACACAAAAAGGTCAGTATCATGTTCCTCCGAAGCATACGATACTTTGGCCATGATGCCGAGCATCAACAAAAGCAGGTAGATTTTTTTCATTCCTCCAGTAAATTTTCTGAGATATAATTCGGCGGACATTTGATCACATTCACCTCTTTGAATGGTTTTGTTGTTACGTTATTGAATTGGTCAATATAGGTGATGGTTTTTTTCGATCGGTTCACCTGCACATCCCGTGCATCAATAAAATCACCGGTATTGGTGATGAGCTGGCAGTTGCCTTTGCTTTCTTTTTTATCGTGCGAGGATGCCGGTGTATTGGAAGGGGCCGGTATGTCAACTTTGGGCGGATCCGGTTTCGGAACTTCCGGGGCTGGCTCTTCGGTTGCTACCACCCCTTGTGGCTTCACAGCCGGTTTGGGATGCAACGAGGCCACTCCCTCCTTGTCGAAGGTAAGGTATGAACTGTCTTCTTTCCATATCCGGTCGATCGACGATTTCATGAATACCAAAGGGGTGGCATCGTCTTCTTTTTCTTTATATACCACGCACAGCTCACTAATATCAAGAATCTCGCAGGCGATGGTTTTTTCAGAAAGCAACACAATAACGGCTTTTTCTCCTTTGTCCACGTTTAGCACAGCAGCCCCTTTCCCGTCTACGCCGTTGCCTCCGAAATTCTCGGTTTCCTCATAAAACTCAATATCGCCGTTGCTGTACCGAACCCGCAGTATATTGGTTTTCTTCTCATAGTAGGTTGGTCCGTCGAGATAATTCGGCTTTTTATAGCCAAGATTTTCCGGGTTCACTTCTATGATTTTAGCGGGTATGGCCTTGTTGTTCACCAGGTAAATACTGTCCTGCGCGAACAGCAGGCCTGATGTAAAAAGCCAGAGTATAAAAAGCCCCTTTTTCATGATATTCTTTTTCGTTGCGGATACAAAAATGCAGGTGTCGTTTTACGTGCGGCAGGAGCCTGGTCCGATGCCGGTGCAAGCCACAGGCAATACCCTGTATTTGTATTATCCGGAGGTAAAATAAAGCCTTTGCCGGGAATGGTGTCTTTCGTGTTTTTGTCTTTCTTCAGTTTCTTTCTGAATTTTTCTATGCCCTCATTCACCTTTTTACTGATGCTATCGGTATTGAACAGGTTCATTTGTTTGATGCACACCGCATCGCGCTGTACTACTTCATCGTGAAAACGTTTGTATCCCGAAAGGTCTTTTTTCGTGCTGTCGAGGCATACGGTATAGAGTGAATGGGCCTGGGTCCAGTCTTTATTCAGATAAAAATTATCGGCTTGCTGTTTGGCGCTGAGGTAGTCGCTTTCTTTACGGCATTTGGCCAACCGGTCAATTACTCCCGGATCCCTTGGGTTCACTTCGGCCAATGCGTCGTAATACTTACGGGCCGTTTCATATTCACCCAGGTCGAAACTGCGGTCACCGCTGCGTATATATTCATCGCACCGGTCGCATTTATCCATCATGTCATAGCAGGTTTGTTTGCCCTCATAATACCGCTCCCGGTCGGCTTTGCGTTGTGCAATGGTAAACCGTGTTCGGGCCGCCCGGTAAGATCCGGCATTGTAAAGTTCCTGCGCCGAACGGAACGTATTGAAATAATCCTGACTTTGAGAGAAGCAGGCCACACAGAGGAATAAAAAGGAAAAAAGAGATATTCTTTTTTTCACGTTGTTGATGATAATTGCACCTTCAAAAATAGAATTAAATGTGAATTACCAAAACCCTTTTCTTGTAAATACAGGATAAAGGTATTTTTCAGCACCGAAGCGTTCATAAAATGAGGCAATCGAAGGGATACTGCTTCCTTCAAAATCGATGACGCGCGGGGAGCCGGTATGCATCATGATCCACTGATGTATCAGCAGGTACATAGATCGCAGCTGTCGTCCTTCATCGGTACTGAAATTAAAGAGATTGATAAGCCGGGTGGCAGACTCCAGATAAAACAAGCCGGCAGTGACCTGTCCGTCCGTACCGGTGCACAACAGAATTTTTCCGGACGTATTCTGAAGTGCCGATTGCATGAGATCGTGCATGAGACGGTAATGATACGCTGTGAGGGAGGCATCCTTGCTGCCGGTGGTACTTTTGAATCGTGCAATGAAATCGACAGGGTCGGCCGACGATACCACATGCATGGGATGCTGTTGTGCCTGCTGCAGATTGCGCCGGTGATGGGCATGCATGCGGCTCACAAGGGTTCCGGCATCAGCGTCGAGCGACAGGCAATACGTTGGTTTCGATGCCCAGCCCAGCGACGGGGAATAGTTGGCGGTGTTCAGTTGCAGATGCACTTTGGCCAGCCCCCGGGGCAGATGTTGCATGGCTTCTTTTACCAGAAGGGGGGAAGGAGGGTGTGGCCCGAATATACCCAGTTGCTGGGTAAATGCAGGCTGGGCTATATACCGCAGAAAGTATTTCGATTTGAAAGGCAGGGGCATCATCAGCAGTAGTTCCTCATGCAGCAGAGCCCCCCAGCCGGGACTCACCCGGTTCAGCCAGTGGGTGGATGCAAAAGGTGTTTCATTACAGCAACGGGCCAGCATGGCATCCCAGGGAATAGCCGGAATTTCGGAAGAAGGAATAAATTGCCAGCCGCTTGCCATTCAGTATTACTTCAGCTTGGGATTGTTCAGATGCCGGGTGGCATCCCGGGTGTTCTTTTTCTCCATGTTTTTTTCCAACGCCTCCGTCAGATTTACACCGGTTTGGTTGGCCAGGCAAATAAGTACCCAGAGTACATCCGCCATTTCATCGGACAGGCCCGATTTGTTGTCGGATTCTTTGAACGATTGATCGCCATAAGTACGGGCCATAAGGCGGGCCAGTTCCCCAACCTCTTCCATCAGAAGGGCGGTATTGGTAAGTTCACTGAAGTAACGAACCCCAACCGTCTTGATCCATGCATCTACCTGCTTTTGTGCCTCATCCAGTGTCATACCTTCAGGAATTGATCAGGATAACTTTAAATTCAGATTGTCCCGGTGCCGGATTTCGCAGCGATTTCGACTCAATGAACCCGGGTTTTTTTATCTCATCCCAGATCCAGTCGAACGTAGTAGGGGAGGTATATACTTTTTGTTTTGGCTTGCCAAATTCCTTGCAGGCCTGACGGAATAGTTTTTTCGAGCTGCCGGCATCGCCCGTTTTAATGGTGAGGTCTACAATGAGGCTGTCGGCCTTGCGTATTTTAAAAATAACGGAACTTGCCTGTACTTTTTTTATTTTTACATCCTTAAACACCGCATAATAATACTCATCGTGAGGCATTGTAAACATCGCTTTAATCACTTCCGGGTTTTTGGCACCCACATTGATACTTGTGATGTTCCGGAATGTTGTCTGCTGGGAATAAACGGCCCCGGTGCCGAATAAAAACATGATCAGGGTTACCACGAAACCACGCACAGGAAGCAGGAATAGAATGTATCGGTTCATACTGCAAATAAGCGTATTTTTTTGCACAATCACGGCACCCTGCGCTGCCCATGCCCAGTTATATCATTTTACCGACAGCATACGGTACTATATGCGATCGAAGCCTTTTCTTACAGCCGACCTCGACGGCAAAAACACATTCGTTAGCGGGCTCGGTATTCCCATGAAAGGGCTTGAATTCGGAATCTGTTACCAGAACAAGATCAGCTATATGCTGGCCTGGTATTTTCTGGGAAAGCCGGTATATGGAACGGCCGTGCTGAACAAAGGTACCTTACAGGAAGTGAAGGTGAACACCGCGCTCTATATCGGATATGCCAGTTTTATTGCCGAGTACCAGCTTTACCGTAACAAGCGCTGGAGAATCCTGATGCCCTGCCAGATCGGCTTCGGACAGGCCAGGAAGGAATATTTCGATGCGTATACGCGCAGGCAGGTAAAACGGAATAATATGTTACCCGTTGAAATGTCGATTACCGGCAATTACCGTATCTGGAAATTCGTTGGGTTGGGTGGTGGCCTGGGATACCGCCGGGCTTTCAGCGGTAAATTCATGAAAGACGAAGACTTCAACGGGATCACCTACAGTTTCGGGGTGAAAATATGGTTCGGTGATTTATGCTACTGGATGATGCCGAAATGTCGATATTGTAAATATCTTTGAAGCGCATGGCGACCCGGAAAAGAAGAAATAAAATACGAAACAAGGCGGTTGCCGGTGAGTTAACACCGGCGAAGGTGATTATTCGCGTGTTTACGTATAACGCTGCGGAAATCAGTGAACATACCTTTCCCGATTTTACGTCGCTTAAAAAACACCTCGAAGCAACGCCCGACAAGAAGCACTGGATCGACATTGAAGGCAAGAACGACAAAGCCTTTTTCGGAGAATTCATACAATACTTTAAAGTACATGAACTGGTCATGGAGGACCTGCTCTCGGTGGACCAGCGAAGCAAAGTGGATGAACTGGACCATTGCCTGCTCATCATTTCACGCATGCTGTACTTCGATAAAACAGAGCAACTGATCAATGAACAGGTGGGCTTTCTGGTATTTGATTCCATTTTAATTACTATTCAGGATGAGTGGGAAGATTGCTTTGAGGCGGCCCGCGACAAGCTCAAACGAAACCGTCTGAATGTGCGTAATGAGAACAGCTTTAGTCTGGCCCAGATCGTGTTTGGTGGCATCATCGACAATTACTTCCCCATGATGGATACCATTGCCGATAAACTGGATATCCTGGAAGATGAACTCATTAAAGACCCTACACGCGAAACCAGCAATAAAATTCAGGAACTGAAACACCTGCTCATTTTTCTGAGGAAGTTCATCCGTCCGGAACGGGATGTGGTGAACCACCTGCTCACCTTACAGCATGAATGGATCAGTGAAAAGAATAAACTGCAACTTCGCGACATATATGACCATTGCATACAGGTGAATGATATGGTTGACAGCTACCGTGAAATTGCCTATTCCCTCATGGATGTGTACCTGAGTAGTATCAGCAATAAAACCAATGAAGTGATGAAAGTGCTTACGGTCATCACGGTCATTTTCATTCCCCTTACCTTTATTGCCGGGGTATATGGCATGAATTTTCCCAACATGCCCGAGTTACAGTCTCCCAACGGGTACTACGTGGTGATGGGTTTTATGATACTGGTGGGCCTTATCGAGATCTTGTATTTCCGAAAACGGAAGTGGCTGTAGAAACAGAAGTTCCTGCATTGATAACAGATGCCGGACGCTCATTCATTATAAATAAAAAACAGTTCTCGATGTGACCTGTGTCACACTTCTTTTTAAATCTGTTTCCTACTTTTGAATATGCGTCATTCTGTACATTCAGAAGATGTATATTATGAAGGGTACATATCTCTTTGTTTTTGTTGCGGTACTGTTGCTTTTTAACGCATGTAAACGGCGTGATCAGGTCATAAAACCACCCAACGATTATTCGGCGGCACTATCCTTTCAGCTGGCGTATCATGTAGATCAGGCAACCCTGCTGGAAGACACCCTGCTGTATACGAATGCGGCCGGCTACAAATACAGTGTTACCCGTCTGCAGTATTTCCTCTCGCGCATTTCACTCATTAAACCCGACAGCAGCAGACTGCTGATTTATGACTACCAGTATGCCGATGCCTTCGAAGCCGCTACCAGCAGCTTCATTAGCAACAAGGCCCCGGCCGGCGATTACATTGGTGTATGGTTTTATATCGGGGTGGATTCGGCACATAATATTCCGTACGGCTTGCCAAGCAATACCAACAATAACAATATGGAATGGCCCGTAGCTATGGGCGGAGGATATCACCTGATGAAACTGGAAGGACGCTTTTCCGATTCCGTCTCAACCCCGGGTTACGCCATGCACGTGGGTACCAACGGAATGCAGATACCGGTGGCCATTTACGCCCCCATTCATATAAAAGGTGAACTGGTGCCGTTTAAGTTATCGATGAATATCAATGAATGGTTCCGGAACCCGAACACGTACAACTTCAGTAAAGATGGAAACTATACCATGGGCATCATGCCCGCTATGAAGAAATTAAGTGAGAACGGAAAAGATGTATTCACCCACTAAGCAGTAAGTATTTATGAAATCAATTGGAATAAAATTCTTTCTGGCAGGCAGTCTCTTCATCCTGTTACATGCCTGCACACGGGATGTAACCCCGGATCCGGTAATGCCGGTTACAGCCACCCCATATACACTGACCACCCCGGCCCACTTCCCCGACCCGGTATTACCGGCTAACAACCCGCTTACAGTAGAGGGCATCAAAATGGGACGCATGTTCTATTACGACTCCATTCTTTCTACCAATAACCTGCGTTGTGCCAGTTGCCATGTGCAGGAGAAAGCCTTTTCCATTCCACTCTATACCCGCCCCAACGGCGAAAAGATCAGCGTAATGCCGCATATAAACCTGGCCTGGAACGTGAAGTACAACTGGGATGGCAGTGCTCCGGTACTCGACCTCTTGCCCTTAGGCGATTTTGAACCGGAGTTTTTCAATACCAACATGGATCTGCTGGTGGTGAAACTGAAAAACCATAAGGAATATCCGGCCCTCTTTAAAACCGTATTTGGGGTGGATGATGTTTCAAAACTTTCCCACAATGAATTGAAGCTGAAAATAGTGTATTCTATTTCCCAGTTTCTTAGAACCCTTATCAGCAACAATTCCAAATTCGATCGGTACCTGCGCCATGAAACCAATCTTACCGCTTCCGAACTCAACGGATACACTATTTTCAGCACCGAAAAAGGCGACTGCTTCCATTGCCACGGCACGGCCTTGTTTACCAATAATGTGTTTACCAACAATGGACTTGATACCCAGTTCATAGGCCAGAACAGAGGGTATTATCTGGTGACCGGTGACCCGAAAGATATGGGGAAATTCAGATCCACCACCCTGCGTAATATTGAGTTAACCGCTCCGTATATGCACGACGGGCGCTTCTCTACTTTACAGGAAGTGATTGAGTTTTATAATTCGGGAGTGCACCAGAACTCGCCCAATATCGACCCCATCATGACCAAGGATTTTAAAAAATATGGATTGCAACTTACACCTCAGGACAAGGCCGACCTGCTGGCATTTCTGAAGACACTTACCGACACCACGTTTACGCATAACCCGGCTTTCGGCAGTCCGTTCTGATAAAGGAATAAATTTTTTGTTCCGCTATTTTATTTCTTCAAAATCGATATAGTCGTCCTGATCGGCTTTCTTGTCCGTGGACTTTCCGGTGATGGGTTCATTCCCGGGAGCAGATGAAGAAGCACCGGATTGGGTACGGTACCGGTCATAATACGACTGAAATTGTTTTTCCTGACGGCGCATGAATTGCTGGAAAAACAGCGGAAGAATCAGCGGGGCTATCCAACGGAAAAAAATACGGACAGCCATAAAAATTAAGAAGATCTTTACGAGTGTGTTGATGTACATGGCCTGCAAAGTTACCTGTTTTTTTTCCCCGGCATTTGTTACCGGGTTGTAAATAAATTCATGCGGGTACTACACACAATTCAGGCATTCTTCTATATTTGAAAAATATGAAGAAATTTTTACCCGCTTTTTTCGGTATCCTCTCTGTGTTTATTTGCTGGATCGTAGCTCCTGAACATGATATTTCCGGTGAAGCGGAAACAGAAGGGAACAGCATAGAAAATTTCTTTCAATATCAGCTCGAGAAGCGGGCGGCGCCCGATGGCATCATCCACCCGGAAGATGTGAACCGGGTAGAAGAGCAGATCATGAGATTGCAGTATGCTACCGCTAAAACCAATGCAAAGAACCTGGTATGGAACGAGCTGGGTCCCGATGATGTAGGCGGCCGCACCCTGGCCCTCTTACCCGACAAGGACCATCCGGGATGGATCTACGCCGGCGCAGCCAGCGGTGGTCTATGGCTCTCAAAAACCAACGGTACCAGCTGGTATCACGTAGAGAACAACAGCGATTTTTACGAGAACCTCTGCATCAGCAGCATCGTGCAAACCCCCGACGGGGATATTTATTTCAGCACCGGCGAAGGCAGTTTCCAGGGATTACGCGGAGGGGGGATATGGCGCAAGTCAAAAGACAGTACTTCGTTTCGCAGGCTCACCGAAACCATTCCGTTTACCAGCAGCAGCTTCTGGAAAAATGTGAATTTTATGGCCGCCTCCTCCAAACGCGACCGCATCTTTGCCGGGAACGAAAACGGATTGTATATCAGTGACGACGACGGGCAGAACTGGGTCATCGCTAACGGGGCAGCTACAGGCAACTGCACCGAAGTAAAGGCAGAAGCAGATGGCACCATCATGGCCCTCATCAATAAAAAGATCTATATCTCATCGAACGACGGCGACGCGTTTACCCTTTCGTCATCCGGATTACCCAATGTGGGCAATATAGGGCGGGGAAGCATTGCCATTGCCCCGGGAAATACCAATGTAATGTATGCCATTTTTGCAAGGTATCAGGTGAACGACTGTTACGGGGCGTACCGCAGCACCAACAAAGGTGTTAGCTGGCAGTCCATTGGCATGGGCAACCCGTATTTCAACCCTTTCGGCGATCAGGGCTGGTATGATATATGCCTCACCGTGGCCCCCGACAATCCGGATCATCTGTACATCGGCGGGATCGGCATCTGGGAATGGAGCGGACCGGGAAACAATTTCATTGAAACGGTGAATCCGTACAATGTGCGACAGGGCGCACCGTATGTACATCCCGATATTCATACCATCACGATGGATACCCGCACCAACCCCTACACCATTTGGGTAGGATGCGACGGGGGTATTTACCGCAGCACCGATAAGGGAAAAGTGTATGCCGAGATGAATAAACTGTATATCACCACCCAGTTTTACAGCATGGGGGCTTCACGCACCGGCAATGTGGTAGGCGGTACACAGGACAATAATTCCATTTATATAAATAAAATGGGCAATACGCCTAAGGCCGGGTTTACCGTGCTGGGAGGCGATGGTTTTTTCTCCGAGATCAGCCAGCACGACCCGTATGAGATCAAGTTTGTAGAATCACTATACGGAAACCTGCGCCGCAATAAAGCCAACAGCGTCATGACCTCGTTCTACGATGCCTATAACACAGATTATATTATTGACCAGAAGAACGGTCCGTTCAGTTC
>JBGAVF010000013.1:0-20020 GCA_044228315.1 Bacteroidia bacterium
GCCCGTCCCGATGGAAGCGGATACAGCGATTTTACGGCTTCGTATAAAGAACATCAGCTGAATGCGAAACGATTTCAGAAATACCTCGACGAACACAATATTAAATAACGCAATCACCGCTGATGAACCTGTATAATTATTTTCTTGCATTAAAAAGCAGTTTTCACTTGATTTGAAAAACGGTATACCCTTACATAATGAAGCACATTGATCTTACACTACCCTGGTACCGACTGAATGAAGATACAGAAGCTGTGCAGCAACTGCTTCAGAAAGTTTTACCGGAATACCTGCATACCGTTCGGTGGTTTGGTGGCAAAGCAAAAACCATTCAGGATATTACGGTGTCTGAATGGCTGACCCTTGAAAAGAGCCATGCCTTCGCCTGGCTGCTGATGCTGGATGTGCATTATGAAACAGGCCTCGAAACCTATATGCTGCCCCTGATGTTGTCGTCGGCAGCACCCGCACACAACAAAGCCCTGCTGGCAACCTGTGGGTTCAACAGCACCTTGTTTTATGTGGTTGACGCAGCCTTTGATTCCCGTTTTCATCAGCTGGTATTCGCTGAAATGATGCAGGATGCAATGGGTACACAAACGCATGGCAACCTTGTTTTTCACAGTTCAAAAAAGCTGGAGTCCGCCGAGCGTCTTTTCAAAAACGCCCGTGTTCCCGATATCGAGCAAAGCAACACCTCGGTACTGTATGGCGATGTGTTTTTCCTCAAGTTCTACCGCAAACTATTCAGACAAATCAATCCGGAAGTGGAGATGTTGCAATTCCTTTCCGAACACACTTCTTTTCGCAATATCCCCGAATATGCCGGCAGTATTGTGTGGGAAGAAAAAGGTAAGGCTCCGGTCACCCTGGGACTGATGATGCGGAAAGTGGAATCGGAAAAAGACAGCTGGAGCAGCACCGGTGACGACCTGAACGATTTCCTGTTCCGTTTCGTAGATCACACCTTTTCGGTTAAAGAATATGTGTTTGAGAAAATGGAATTGCTGGGCAAACGCACCGCCGAGATGCATCTGGCCCTCGCGGGTGGGGCTGCCACGCCGGCTTTTCAGCCCGAGAAATTCACGAAAAGCTATACGAAATGGCTGCATGAGCACCTGATTCAACTGGTCGACAAACGATTGATGATGTACGAACAACAGAAACATCAGCTTAGCGGACAAGCCCTGCAACTGGGCGAACAGTTTGTGCAAAGAGCCGAATTTATCAAGTCGTTTTTCCGTTCGGTTACCCAACGTAAGTTGATGTCGGGCCGGATCCGGATACATGGTGATTACCATCTCGGACAAGTGTTATTCTCGGGCAACGATTTTATCATCATCGACTTTGAAGGGGAACCTGAAAGCAGTATTGAAGAACGAAAAATAAAACACTCCCCGCTCAAAGATGTGGCCGGGATGATTCGTTCTTTTCATTATGCCGTATGTGCCAAATTGTATTTCAGCAAAGAAACCGCAGGCATGGATCAGGAAAGGTTACAAAAAGCTGCCGACCGTTGGTTCCATCTTATTCAAGACACTTTTCTGGATTCCTATATGGCAGTTATGGGAAAAAACAATCCCCTGCTGGGAAGTAAAGCAGAAATAAACTACCTGTTGCAATTGCATATTCTGGAAAAGGCGGTATATGAACTCGGCTATGAGATGAATGGTCGCCCGCACTGGGTGAGCATACCCCTGAAAGGGGTGGCCTATGTAGTAGATGAACTGGAAAAATATCTTGAATAACACATCCTATGAAACACCCTAAATTCCTGTTCTTCAAGGTTCTTGTAAGGGATGCCTTCCTGTGTGCACTTTTTGTTTACTCCCTTTTGTATGCACTTCAGTTCATTCCGGTAAACAGCGAGTGGCTGGAACCGGCCGGGCAGGCCCTGCAGGATTTCGACTGGAGCGATGTGTATTTTTCAAAGATAAAAACGCTGAAAGATGACAAGGTTCCCAATCAGGGAATTTTTGTAATCAACATCAACCGGGCAAACCGTTGCGAAATTGCAAAAACCCTTACCGAATTGCATAAAGCAAACCCGGCCGTGGTAGGCCTGGATGTGGTTTTTAAAACCCGGAAAGACAGCGCTGATGATGCCGAACTGGAAGCCGCCATTATGCAATTTGGCGACCGCATAGTGCTGGGTTGCGAAGCCGACTCCACCCTCGACAATACCATTATTTCACTCGCCCCCATACAGATCCCGAGCATTTATAAAGAAGAGAATCTGGGAGTAACCAATTTTATTGGCGAAGAAAATTCCACTGTGCGTACCTTTTATGAAACAGAATTTTACACCGATAAGATGCTCTCCTCATTCAGCTTTAACGTGTTCAAAAAATACAGGGAAATAACAGATCCCAATCCGTTTGCCCAACAATCGTCGGCTCAGGAAAAGATCATTGCTTACCAGGCCATGTCGGAGCATTATACCACAATTGAATGGGATGAAATTGCCGAAAACCGCATCGACCCGAAAATACTGGAGAATAAAATTGTACTGGTGGGCTTTACCGGCAGTACCGATGGCTTTGAAATCATTAATGATAAACACTTCACCCCTCTGAATGATAATTATGCCGGTAAGTCGCTGCCCGATATGTATGGGGTGTATATCCATGCCAATATGATTGACGCCAGTTTGGCAGGAAAAGAAATAAACTGGATGCCCCGGTATCAGACCCTCTTGCTCAATTTCACCCTCATCTTTCTTTTCATGCTGCTTTATTGTTACTCGGAAAGTAAGGAATTGCTATGGCAGAATATTGTAGAACTGGTACTTCAGCTTACCTTTGGATTCATTGTAATTATGGTGGCTGTTTACCTTTTAAGCGGTCCGCGAATGAAATGGAATATTGGTGAGCCCATTGCAGCCATTGCACTGGCAGGGCCATTTATTGGTTTTTATAAGATCGGCATCAACTATTTATACAAGGCCTATGCATTTAAAAGTGTTTTTCTTGAACCCGAAAAGTAGCCTGCTGCTGTTGCTATTCCTTGTGTTTGCTCATGCTCAGGGTGTGGCTCAAAATAACTATACGGTGTTCAAAACAACCGGACAGGTAATGCAATATAGCTCAGGCAGTTGGGTTTTATTGAAGTCGAAAGACCGGATTTCGGCGGAAACACGAATTAAATGCGAAGCCAATGCCTCTTTTCTGGTCTTTGATGCGCAATATGTGGTGTATGATGTAAAGAAAAGCGGGGAATATATCCTGAAAAACGGCCTGGTAAATCAGAACGGGAGTAAGAATGAAGAATTACAGAAAGCCGTTCAGTTCTTTGTGCAGCAAACCTTTGCCAGTGGCTCAAAAAACGTGAGCCAGAAATCGAAAGGTTCAGTGGAACGTGGACGCACGGGCAGTATTTTTCCCTGGGACAGCACCCTGTATATCCGTGATACTGTTACCTTTAAGGTGCAATTGCCTAAAACGGAATACCCCGTGCAGGTCAAGATACGAAACGGAAATCAGGAAACCCGCTTTCTGGCTTATCACGATACCATCATTCAAATGATTGCATCCAACTTTGAAAATGCCGCCTGGAACAGATTCAGCGTTGGAAAACAGACGTTTGCATTTTCCGTTGACCGGGTAATCCCCATAATAGTGGCACCTTACCTCAGCACCATTCTTGAAGGGAAGGCCAATGCCCTTCAGTTTTATATTGCCCTTGAAGGCTGCACGTCATGGAAGCTGCTGGAGGAAGTGGACAGGATTCTTACAAAAGCCAACGATCTTCCAGCCGATGAAAAGGCAAGGCTTAAGGAATTATTAAAAGGAACCATTTATGAGGAAAGTTTATAAAAACAAAAAAGGGGAATTTCAATTCCCCTTTAATGAAACAAAAACTAATGAAAAAAAGTGAATATGTGTTTTGCCAAGAAGAGGCAATTGAGTCACATATTCATGCAGCTATTAACAAGATCCATGCCAAAATGTTTTCACCTCTTTTTTTTAAAATAATAATTAACTGAATTACAAGTAATTATTAAATGTTCTCTTTGAAAACATATCAAACATCAGCATTTGAACACCATTTTCTGAAAAATTGATGTCAAAATGTATTTTCGTGACCTATATGTGTAGACACCTTGTGTTCTTTTTTTTGGGATTGGTGTTCATTTCTCAATCCGTGCAGGCCCAGGTGAATGATGACTTCTCGGACGGAAACTTCACCGCTTCCCCGGCATGGACCGGAGATACAGCATCATGGCGGGTTGTGTCCCAGCAGTTGAACAGTAATGCCCTTGCCACCACTACCCAAACCTACATCGCAACAGCGAATACATGGGCGGTTACAGCACAATGGGAGTTTTTGGTAAACCTTAAATTCGCAACGTCATCTGCCAATTATGCCGACATTTTCCTTATAAGCGACTCCTTAACCTTATCGGGGCAAAATTCAGGTTATTTTGTCAGAGTGGGCAACACGCTCGATGAAATTTGCCTTTACCGTAAAACCGGTAGCACCTCAGTGAAAATTATCGACGGCATCGACAGCCGGGTTTCGGGTAGTACCAACAACCTCTTTAAAATAAAGGTAACCCGCAGCGGTACTTGTGAATTCAAATTATACGACGACTCAACCGGTACCGGCAATAATTATTACCTCGAAGGCAGCGTCACCGATGCAAAATTTCTGAACGGCGGCTTTTTTGGTTTCCTTTTAAAATACTCATCTGCCAACATTCAGAAATTCTTTTTCGATGATATTGCCATAGGCCCTTTAAAATCAGATACTGAGGCCATTAAGATTGACTCGGTTTGGGCTGCCGACAGTATAACATGCATTATACAATGCAGTGAGGCCGTACTCGACGCTGATGCCACCAATACTATGAATTACCTGCTAAATGGCACCCAACAACCCGCCACAGCACAACGTCTTAACACCGATTTTTCACAGATCCGCCTCACCTTTGCTACCCCATTCACAGCCAACACATTACTACCCCTTCAGGTTTCAGGCCTTCGTGATCTGGTTCTCAACAGTCAGAAAACTCCGGCTGTTAAATTATTTACCTATATCCGAAATGCATTCGGCGACCTTGTTATTAATGAGATTTTTGCGGATCCTTCACCGGTAATTGGGTTGCCGGCTTTTGAATATGTAGAGCTCTGGAATGTTTCGGGAAAAGACCTTAACCTGCTCAATTACAGTTTTACCGATGGGAGCAGCACTGCAGTACTCCCTTCAACGATCCTTAAAAAAGACAGTTTTATGATCCTTTGCAGCACTTCAGCCCAGCTTGCCTGGTCGGCCTACGGGAATGCCCTGGGTGTCAGCAATTTCCCCTCCCTCAACAATGATGCGGATGATCTGCGCCTATACGATGATAAGAACCGGTTGCTCGATGAAAAGAACTATACATTAGCCTGGTACCGGGATCCCATGAAAAGCGACGGGGGCTGGAGTCTGGAAATGATTCATCCCAAATTGCAATGCAAGCGCAATTATAACTGGAAAGCCAGTGAAAATGCCGGGGGCGGAACACCCGGTCAGATGAACTCTGTATACAATGCGTTTGCCGATACCCTGTCGCCCCGCATCATTGCTTTTAGCCGAATGACCGACTCTTCCCTGCTCATCGTCTTTAATGATGCCATGGACTCCGCATCCATTCAGGCAATGTTGTTGTCAGTTTCTGGGATGACGGTGAAATCTATAGTTAGTGCAAACCGGGCTTCAGATAGTGTTTGGGTAACACTCACCACGCCATTCTTTAATCAGACCAATTATTCTGTACAAATAAGCGCTGCACGCAACTGTAACGGGAATTCCATGATTCCCTTCTTTACCTCTTTTTATTATGAAATTCCGAAGCCGGCACGCATGGGTGATATTGTAATCTCTGAAATTCTTGCCGATCCGGACCCGGTAACGGCATTGGGCAATTCGGAATTCATCGAGTTAAACAACCGATCGGGCTATGCCATTAACCTGAAAGGCATGCAGATCACCGACGGAACCTCCATTGCGACACTTCCTGAGTTTATCCTCTTCCGGGATAGTTTTCTTATCCTTACTACAACCTCCGGACAATCGTGGTTCAGCAGCCATGGCATAACATCACGCGCCCTGTCAGGATTCCCCAGCCTCGATAACACCTCAGATCAGATTCTGTTAAAAGACAGTGCCGGACACCTTATTCACTATATGTCATACACAATGAATGACTATACCGATCCGGTGAAAGCGGCCGGTGGATGGAGCCTTGAGCTTAAAGACCAAAGCCTTCCCTGCCTGGTAACCGGAAACTGGAATTTCAGCACCGACGCATCGGGCGGAACACCGGGGCGAAAAAACGCTGTCACCGGTAAAATCACGTCATCCTCTCCCATTACCCTCAGCCGTATAAGCACCCTCGACCCTTTGCATATTTTACTTGCCTTTTCTGAACCTGTTGATAGTGCATTCCCTGTTTCATCACTGGAGTTTACACCGGCACTAAAAGGGGGTTACAAATTGTCGTATTACAAAGGCGCACCCACACAAATCTTCATTACACTTACAGCACCTCTGGATTCCGGGGTCATTTATACACTGAAGGTAAAAGATGTAACGAATTGCACCGCAAAAAAAATGGGAGCAGCTACACTGCGCTTTGGTTTGCCTTCAGCCCCCGGGGTTCACGATCTGGTAATCAACGAAATATTGTTCGATGCCTGGCCCTATGGCAGCGAATTTACCGAATTGTACAACCGGAGTGAAAAGGTGATCGAACTATCGGGAGTGGCAATGGGCAACCGCCTGGCCGGTGGCACGCTTCACCATGTGATCCCACTGGCCAGCAAGCCAACCCAGCTCTTGCCCGGTGACTACGTTGTGTTTTGCGAAAACTCCGATGATGTGATACATCGGTATGCACCGGTTTCGTTACATGGAGAAATTATACCGGTGGCAAACTGGAGCAGCTTCGACGACGACAGCGGGGCCTTATTCATTCAGACTATAAGCAGTGGCCTGTTGCTCGACAGCATCGGGTTTTCGAAAACCATGCATCATGCTTTTCTAAGCAACCCGGAAGGCGTAAGTTTGGAAAGAGTGGATTATGATGCCGACGGCAAAAACCTCTTCAACTGGCAATCCGCCGCATCAAACGTGAGGTATGGCACACCTGGTTACCTGAATTCAAAATTTTCGAAAAATGTATCGTCGGGAGATTTTGTTGATATCCCGGAAGCCTACCTCACTCCCGACAACGATGGCACACACGATGCGCTCGAGATTCGGGTGCATTTGCCACCGGATCAGTATACCCTTACCATTACCGTTTACGCAGCAAGCGGACAACGCATTCGCCGACTGGTAACCAATGAAATTGCCGGTACCGATGCGCTGTATTTATGGGACGGAAGCAATGATGCCGGTGAAATATCCGGGGTCGGACATTATATCGTTCAGGTAGAAGCGGTTTCTTCAACACTGCAAACCCGCAGTACCCGACGTGTGGTAGATCTGTTGCTGCGCTGACCTTTTATTTTTCAATAGCAGCAATAATCTCCGCATCCATAGGGTCGGTTTTGGGTGACCAGGTATTCACCAGTTTTCCCTTTTCATCAATAAGATATTTCTGGAAGTTCCATTTCACCTCACTGCTCATCACTTCATTCATCTCTTTTTGGGTAAGCCATGCATATACTTCATGCTGATGTTCGCCCTTTACATCGATCTTTTCGGTGAGCGGAAATGTAACGCCGTATTTACTGCTGCAAAACTGCTGTATCTCTTCCGGTGAGCCCGGCTCCTGCCCCATAAACTGATTGCAGGGAAACCCGATGATCACCAGCTTTTCTTTGTATTTCTCGTAAAGTTTCTCCAGCTTTTCGTATTGCGGAGTGTTGCCGCATTTTGATGCTACATTTACACAAAGTACTTTTTTGCCTTTGTAGTCACTGAATTTGATCTCTTTACCATCAAGGGCATGTATGCTGAGCTCATAAAAGGATTTGGGCGTTGCAAGCAAGGCTTTTTCTTTTCGTTGTTGACGTTTAAGAAAAACAAAACTGTAACCAATAGCGCCAAAAATGAGAATTAGGAAAAGATATTTAGTCATGATACGTTGTATTTTAATGAGATAACAAAAGAGTATGGGTTTTGTTCGGAGTATTATTCGGTATGATGGGTTGGCTCCAACAGCATGGGTAAATGCATAAGCGCTTTTTCGGCCTCACTGATTTGAAAAAGACCGCCGATGCCCCCGGATGCATTGGCTATATGTACTGCATAATTTCTAAGGCTTTTGTAATAATGCAGAGCAAACTTGTACGGCAGCAGATCCAGAATAGCATTCAGCCGGGTAAGTTTCTCCTCCAGGTTTTTATTGCGTTCTACACGTGAAGCCGGCAGTGCATTCGCAGCTTTCATATACCGCAATTCAAATTCAGGTTCAAGAGTCTGGTAAAAATCAACCAGGTCGGCTTTTTCACTAAACGACTTAATGTGTACCAATTCAGCGGCCCGCTTGTGTTCCGAAGAATCCACAACACCATCGACGCCGGCAATAAGCAACGCCACCCAAACCGGGGCATTAAAAAGGTCTTCAACCTGCAATACGGTGAGATGATCAAAAGGTAGTTTCATACAGATAATCAGATAAAATGCAAAAGTACAACGTAATGAACAGGTTGTGTTCATTTTTTTATTTGACCGGCCGTATAAAAAATGCAAATTGCCATTTGTTATTGCAACACGGCATGCACCCAATATTGCGACTGATACGACAGGGAGAAAGCGAGACACTCGACTTTAAAAAGATTGTACCCGGTGCAATGAAAATTGCAAAAACTATGGTCAGTTTTGCCAATCATAAAGGAGGCACACTGCTCATAGGGGTTAACGATAACGGCACCATCAGCGGGGTGCGGGGGCTGGAGGAAAAATACGTGCTGGAAACAGCTGCTACCATTTACTGCAAACCCGAATTGCCCATTGAGATCATACCCTGGGAAATCCACGGGAAAGAAGTGCTTGAAGTGAAAATTCCGCGAGGTGATAACAAACCCTATTACGCAAAAGATGAAAACGATAAATGGTGGGCCTATGTAAGGGTTCACGATGAGAGCATTTTAGCCAGCAAAGTGATGCTCGATGTAATGCGGAAATCAGCCAGTAACGAGAACACCCTAATTGAATACACCAGCAAGGAAAAAGCCCTGTTCGACTTTCTGAAAGAACATAAAAGAATCACCCTCAGGCAATACTGCAAATTGCTCAATATCTCGCGTACCAGGGCCCGGAGAATACTGGTAAACCTTATATCCGCCGGGGTTTTGCGGGCTCATACCATTGAGAAGGAAGAGTTTTACACAATTTGATGTGACTTAACGGATTCTTCACATGAAATAAAATACCTTTGACCCTATTAAAATCCAACACTTTTTTATGAAACGAATTTACACGTTCTTATCTTTTCTATGTATTGCCGGGTTTGCATTTGCACAACCTGCAATCACCGGTGTAATTGTGCCCCAGTACATGGCCGACACGGCCAAAAACGGGTCAAGCACCGAAGGACCACGCACACCCTTGATCTTCAGGGCAAAGATAACCGGTCTTACCGCCGGAGCAACCTACCGGTATGCCACCCGTGCCACCACATACACCGATGCCACCTGCGGCTTTAACAACGGTGCCGGCAACCCTATTTACTGCCGTCAGGGAGGATATTTTACCACCTCAACCGTTGACTTTACCACCTTGGGACGCTACGACTCACTCGTGGCCAGTTCTACCGGTGAATACGAAGGATGGTTTGGTATAGAACCTACCGGTAACACCCGTTTTGCTGCCGGAAAATACATACGTCCCCGTATCATTCTGAACAATGGTACCGGAGGAACCGCTGCCGCCAACTGCGTCACCGTAACCGATTCTATTCTATGTGTAGGGTACGGTGTAGGCGCTTCCAACGCTTCGGGGCTTTACAGCCGCAGTGCCGCGGCCGACCGCAACGTTGCCGTAATTTATGATAATGTATCCGGTACCGGACGCCCTATCAGTTGTGCCATCATTGAGAACGACGGTATAGCCTACCGTTCCGCCACCACACCTACCAATTATCCCCTGTTCTACCGAAATAATGTAGACACCATCAGCGGGGCCTGGGGTACACTTATTCCAAATACACTCGCCAACGGCGTACGACGCATCGAGAACCGCAATTTCTCGGATGGCTCCCTGTTTTATGCCAATACCGATGCCGACGGGGTCTGGACCACCGGTAGCGTAAGCACCGTAAATCCTTCGGCAGGCATTGCCGGTATTAAAATTGATTCTATCGATGCACCGTTGGTTCCTCCTTCTTCACGCTTCAACTTTGTTCAGACCTCTTATTCCGTGAATGAAAATGTGGACTCGGTCATTGTTCGGGTAAAATATACCAATCCGGGGGCTACCAATACATCGGTTACCGTTTCACTCGGCGTTACCTCAACCGCCACCAGCGGAACTGACTTTACCTCCACAACACCTGCTGTTCTCACATTTGCGCCGGCTGATACTGAAAAGACGGTTAAGATTCTCGTTATTGATGACGCCCTTACCGAATCCAATGAAACTATCATTTTACGATTGGGATCGGCCACAAATGGTGCCACCCTTACCAACGACTCCGCTACCATTACCGTGGTGGATAACGACGGGGTAATTGCATCACTGGCATCATCCGCACAAAGCATAAATGAAGGAGCCGGCACTGCTACTATTACTGTAAAACTCAGCAAGAAGGCCACCCTCGCGGGTTCCGTAAACATAGCTGCTGCCAATGCAAGCGCCGGCGCGGCCGATTATGCATTCAGCAACACAACTGTAAATTTCGCGGTAGGCGACTCGGTGAAAACCGTTACTGCTACCATTACGGATGATGCACTGGTAGAAGGAAACGAATATTTCTTGGTTTCCCTTTCCAATGCGGTAAACCTTTCACTCGGAACCGCTGTTGATACAGTAACCATTATTGACAACGACTTCCCTCGTTATCCAATCGGGCAGATCAGTACGGTGAATGCAACCACCGGAGTAGCCGACAGCCTGGGGAAAAAATACGATGAAGTGGGTGTGGTATATGGCATCAACTACCGCCCGGCCGGTTTGCAGTTCGTGATCCGCGACAACACCGGAGGTATCACTGTTTTCAAAGCTACCGGTAACCATGGATATACTGTCACCGAAGGCGACAGCGTGCGTGTCATCGGAACCGTAGCACAATTCAACGGACTTACCGAATTTAACAGCGACACCGTGTTTCTGCTGGGCACCGGAAAAACAATTCGTGCTCCACGGGTAATTACCAAACTTACCGAAGCTGACGAGAACGACCTGGTACGCATCAATAAAGTTCAGTTTGTTACGCCAATTGCAACATGGCCAACTGCAGCTGCCAACATCAGCGTTCGTAATGCAACAGATACAATGGTGATTCGCCTGCAACTGGCCAACGCCGATATATTGGGTAAACCTGCTCCGGCCGGATTGTTCGATATCATTGGCATCGGAAGTCAGTTCGACGGTTCCAATCCGTACACTTCAGGATACCAGCTCTTCCCGCGTAAACTTTCAGATATTATTCCGGCTCCGCCGGCAACTGTAAACGTTTCACCGGCAACCATCAGCATTAATGAGAACGGAGGAAGCGCCAAGGTGAAACTTACCATTACCAATGCCAATGCAGTTGCAGCTACGGTAGCACTGGCTACAACCGGTACTGCCACTTCGGGCACCGACTATACTGCTCCGGCAGCTTCATATACTTTCCCGGCCACAGCGGTTGATGGTGACAGTATCATTGTTAGTTTCCCAATTACCGATGATGCCCTAACCGAGAGCAATGAAACCATTATTGCCACATTTACTTCATCAGCCAATTGCAATATGGGTGCGAATAATGTTAGCACTATCACCATTACCGATAATGATGCCGTTACCACCAAGCCTGTAATTACGGTTGACACAACTGCCATTTCTGTTAATGAAAATGTTGGCACCGTGAAAGTGAAAGTGAAAATATCGGGGGTTAACGGAACCGCCGCTACTGCAAGCATCACCTTCTCAGGTACGGCCACATCCACTACCGACTACACAGCTCCGGCTGCCACCATCACTTTCCCGGCCAGTGCAGCCAACGGCGACTCCGTAATGCTTACATACACCATTATTGATGATGCCACATCGGAAAATGACGAAACGATCATTTCTACGTTCACTGCCGGCTCCAACAGCACCGTTGTGGGAAGTTCCCAAACCATCACCATTCTTAAAAATGACGGTACCGGAATTCCACAAACCGCTTCTTCTAAGGAAGTTCGTTTGTATCCGAATCCTTCCTCGGGAAGCATACAGGTTACATCAACTGTGAACATAGAGTCGGTGCATGTAATGGATATTACCGGAAAATCAATCCTTGAACTTACCCCTTACAGTACTGAAACAAGCATTACCGGATTAACTGCCGGAATATATGTGGTGACAGTAACAACAGCGAATGGTGTAAGCACTCAAAAAGCCATTGTAAAATAAACCCGGGAACTCATCTCCCTAAATGCCTCCTGTATTCGCAGGAGGCATTTTTTTTGCTACTTTGCATCATGAATATACTGGTAACCGGAGGTTCGAGAGGCATTGGAAACGCCATCATACGTGTGTTTGCTGATGCAGGATTTGATATTATAACCTGCGCCCGTTCGGAAACATCCCTTCAACTGCTTGAACAGGAATTACGGGCCACGGGTTTTAAAAATACATTCTATTATAAACCGGTAGATGTATCGGTAAAAGCCGAAGTGCTTCAGTTTGCACGAGAGGTTACCGAGAAGTTCCCGGTCATTGATATTCTTGTAAACAATGCCGGCATTTTTTTACCGGGCGGCATCAGTGAAGAAGAAGAGGGTACTTTTGAAAAACTCCTCAATACCAATATGGCATCGGCTTATCATATCACCCGGGCTTTGCTGCCGAATATCCGTCAATCCACCGGTGGGTATATTTTTAATATTTGTTCAACAGCCAGTATTATGGCCTATGTAAACGGAGGAAGCTATTGTATTTCAAAATTTGCCCTGCTCGGCTTCAGCAAAGTGCTGCGCGAAGAACTGAAGAAAGAAAACATAAAAGTAACTGCCGTATTGCCGGGGGCCACCTATACCGACTCATGGAACGGCAGCGATCTGCCCGAGGAACGGTTCATACACCCGAAGGATGTTGCTAAAAGTATTTTTGATTGTTACTCACTCACCACAGCCGTGGTGGAAGAAATAATTATTCGCCCGCAACTGGGCGATATTTAATCAAAATCAGATGTGTATTTATTTCCCGGGATTCGGGGTATCATCTGCCTGAAGCGACCTGTAGGTTTTCAGGATCTCCTTTGCCCAGAAATAGATGAGGGCCGGAAAAATGACCAGGATGAGTTTGTTGAAATCCCACGCATCCCCAAATCCGAGATGCATGGTATGTTGTACGGCGCGGGTAAGTCCGCAACCCGGACAACTCCTGTGCAGCAATACCTGCGACAGGCACATGGGCGGACCATGATCAAAAAAATCAGCGGGTAATATCCATAACACGATGGGAATGGATATTAGCCCGCTGAGTTTTAAGTAGGAAATGAATTTATTCCGACTCAAGGGAATTTTACTTATTTGTTTTTGCTTACCACAATAAGGGCATGGATAATTCCCGGGATTCCGCAAAGGATAGTAAGAATGATGCTAATGATCAGTGGCTTTGTTTCCCAATCGGTAACCAATCCTACAGCAACCGGCGGAATAACAATAGCAAGAACATAAAGAAGCCATACCGGAACATCACCTCCTGTGTGTGCAGGTGCTGTTGTAGTAGCTGAATACGAAGGCGCGGCTTTCACTTCTGCTGTTTTTGCCTGTTCAACAAATGCCTGAGCCGGAGTATTCTGCAATACTTTTTCAGCCATTTTCATAGCCATACGGTTCTTCAGTGATGAAGGCTTAACAGTTGATGATGTTACAGCGGTAACTACTGATTGCTCCTGAACAGCTATTGCTTTGGTTTCATTCTCAACAGCTACAGGAAACACATCATCCGCTATTACACCTTCTTCTTCTTTCACAACAGGTGCTGAAGGAGTGGCTTTCGCGGTAACCTTTTTATCTTTTGTGATGTTCACGAAATAGCCCTTGTTGTAACGGCGTTTCGAAACTCCGACTGATGAGGTACTGCATGATGATAACAGTACGAGGGTTGCCATAATTACGGCAAATAGAGAAAGTTTGGTTTTGGTGTACATAGGCTTAAAAAAATTAAAGGTTAAAGGTTCGTTGGTTGTTTGTTTGTGTATGCAATAAAAAGAAATAGTTTTGAAAAAAAAAGACTTCATTCATAATTTCTAAAATAAACTCCTTAATAATAATTAGTATAAATTGCAAACATCCCGAATATGTTAAAAAACGAACTCATTGGCTTCCTTCAAAACAATCCGTTCTGGATCTATGTTGTTGCATTGGTGCTCTTTCTGCTTGGATTGGCACTGAAACGCCGGGGGGCCCGATTGCTCACAACGATTATTTATTCAAGCATCCGAAGCTATGCAAAAAATCTTCATGCCAAGCAATTCATTGCCCTTGTTCGAAAGCCTGCCGAGTTATTTTTTATGGGGCTTGTTGCCTTCGCAGCATTTCAGGTATTACGGCTTTCAGCCGATCTGCGCCAACTGAATGAGGAGTATGAATTCGGTTCTTATATCATCGACGGATTTAAAATTTATATCATCGTTACCCTCACCTGGGCGGTGATGCGGGTCTTCGATTTTATAGGGTATGTATTCAAAACACGCACCCGTCGGTTCAACAGCATCGATCCGCAGATGGTGCTTTTTGTGAAAGATATGGCCAAGATCGTACTGGTACTGATTGGCTTTTTTATCATCCTGAAAAAAATATTTCATGAAGATGCCGCCGGTGTGATTGCCGGACTCGGAATTGGCGGTCTTGCCATTGCCCTTGCTGCGCAGGAAACCATCGCAAACCTCCTCGGATCCATCATTATCTTCAGTGACAAACCTTTTACCGTAGGCGACCTGGTTGAAACAGCGGAAGTTAAAGGAGTGGTTGAAAACGTTGGTTTCCGCAGTACCCGCATCCGCACCATGGACAAAACCCTTCTCACTGTACCCAATAAAAAACTGGTCGACAGCGCCTTAAACAATATTTCCCGGGCCGAGATCCGACGGGTACGGTTTACCATTTGCCTTACCTACGACAGCAGTGCCGGTCAACTGAAAACAATTATTGATGACCTGAAAAATACATTACAGGAACACGGTAAAGTGGAGAAAAACTACCTGGTGACATTTGCTGAATTGCAGAACAATTACCTGGGTATTGATGTCATTTATTTCGGATTGACCGATGATCTCAATGAAATTGCCTTGCTAAAGGAAGAGATAAATTTCCGTGTGATCGATATTGTGCATCGCAACGGAGGCCGGTTTGTGGCACAAAATCCGTCCATTGTTTTCGCCGATACCTTTAAGAAGAAGTTGATCAGGTTTTCTGTTTTTTCTTCTTGGCCGAAGGGAACAGTACATTGTTAAGGATCAGCCGGTACCCGGGTGAATTGGGATGCAGCTTCATATCGGTAGGCGGCTCACCCACCTGGTGCTGATAATCTTCCGGATCGTGCCCGGCAAAAAATGTCCAGGTACCTTTCCCAAAAACACCGTGAATATATTTGGCTTCATTCAGTGATTTGTTCTCACCCATTACCAGCACATCCGGTTTAATTAGGCTGCTTCTGAAGGCGGTAGTTTGTCCGTAAAAGCCTTTTACAATGCGGGTGTGATCCTGGCATAACATGGTTGGCACAACATCCCATTTGGCACTGAAATCGAAGAGCCCGAATACATCGTTCTCTTCTTTTACCTGAAAAGCCCTTTCAGAGGGTACATCAATGGTGCTGAATTCATACACCATTGGATCCTTTATTAGCTGAAAATCACGGAATGCGAAGCAGTTATTGTAGTTCAGTTTTTTCTGTGCATTCGCATCGCTGGGGTCACCATCGAATACGCTTTCACAAATATCCACGCCATCGGCAGCCAATGCAATATCATATGTATCTGTAGCGCTGCACATGGCAAACAGGAACCCGCCACCGGAAACAAAGTCCCTTATTTTTTTAGCTACTGCTTCTTTCAGGTCCGACACTTTCGAATAGCCGTGCTTGGCCGCCATGAAATCTTCATGATGCAGGTGAAGCCAGTCATATTTCGGCAACTCATTTCCCAGTACTTCATCATCGAACACAACGGTATAGGGAATCTCGGCATAGGTAAGAACCAGCGTTACGGCATCATCCCAGGGCTGTTTTGTTTTGGGTGAATACACGGCAATTTTCGGCGCCTTGAAAAGTTTCACAGTTTCCATGTTCACCTCCGGTTGCGCTATCTCTGCATGAATGTCGGCCAGTTTGCTATCGCTTATTTTTTCGAATGTGACACCACGGATCAGACATTCTTTTTCTATTTCGGAAGAATACGGCAGTAAAAAACTGCCGGCCCGGTAGTTCAGAAGCCATTCGGCCTCCACTTCTTTCTGAAGTACCCAATAGGTTATCCCATATGCTTTCAGGTGGTCCTTCTGGGCTTCATCCATCGGAAGCAGGAGCCATGAGGCCTTACTGCCATAACCCAGCAGAATAAAGGAAAACAGAAATATTATTTTTTTCATGGTTTGTCAAAAATACGGTTTCCGGTTGTTCATGGGCCTTCCTTAACAAAGATTTAAACGAAACAGCCGGTAAAAAGTTTCATTAAAAAACCCTTACAGCATATACACTTTATCCTTCTCGGCAATCTGAGAGGGGTAACCTTCCTGCTTCAGAGCATCTGTAAACGCATCGAGCGACTTCAGTTCCCCGTGAACCAGAAATACTTTTCGCAACGTGCCGGCATCATACATCTTTACATAATCTACCAGTGACTGATGGCCGGGATGCGAACTGAATATATCGGTACTGGCAATGGTACAGTATTTCGGAATCTGTTTTCCGCGAATGGAAACATACGGATCCGGCTGCTTCAGCTGCCAGCCCAGAGTGCCTTCGGCACAATAGCCTGCAATAAGAATGGTACTGTACGGATTCTGCAGATTGTTGTATACATGCTCCACAATTCTGCCCCCTTCCACCATGCCTGCAGCCGAAACAATGATCGACGGCTCGTAATCGGAACGCATATCTTCACTATCTTTCAAACTCTCTACCTCCATCAGCAACGGGAAATTAAACAAACTTTTATGCTGTTTCAGAAATGTCCTCGCTTCCTCATTCAGGAACGCGCTATGCTTGTTATAAATAGCAGTACTCTCAATAGCCAACGGGCTGTCGACATATACCCGAATCCCTTCAAAACGACCTTGCTTGTACAACTTGTTCAACGAGTACACAATAGCCTGGGTTCGCCCCACACTAAAGGCTGGAATGATCAGTCGCCCTCTCTTATCAATACAGGTACTCTGTATATGTTTCATCAGTATATCTTCCGGACTTTCTGTATCAATATGATACTTTCCGCCATAGGTGCTTTCACATACCAGATATTGAATGCCCTGCATTCGCTCGGGATCAACCACCAGGTTGGCATGGCGCCGGCCCAGGTCTCCGGTGAAGCCTATACTGGTTTCACGACCGCTTTCAACAGCACGGATGATGACGCTGGCAGCCCCAAGAATATGACCTGATGGAATAAAAGTAGCATAACAGTCTTCAGTGATCTCAATTTCTTTATGAAACGGAAAAGTAACCATGCGCTGCAGGGTTTCGTTCACATCCTTCAACCCGTACAAAAGGTCGGATGACTTAACCGGTTTTGGCTTTTTCTTTTTTCCCCGTGAACTGTTCTTATTCAACTCAGAGATCTGAACATTGACACTATCGGGCAACAGATGGGAACAAAAATCATAAGTTGGCGGTGTGCAGAGAATCTGTCCCTGATACCCTTGTTTTACCAGATTGGGCAGGTTCCCGCTGTGGTCGATATGCGCGTGTGTGAGAATCACTAAGTCGAGACCGGCCGGATCGAATTCAAAAAAACGGTTGGTGTCGGTCATCGAGCGTTTCCCCGATTCATAATCCAGGCCGCAGTCGATCAGGATCCGGAAACCATTGTCAAGTTCTATGAGGTGCATGCTTCCGGTAACCTGCTGGGCCGCCCCGAACGATAAGTATTTCATTAAAAACTACTGGAATTTAAAGTGTTGGCAACAAAAATGATGATTTACACGGAGATACTACACACATTCTATTCACGATTGTTTCCCTGCCGGGGCCTTCAGCTTTTGTAAAGCCAACGCTACTTTTTCATTTTTTACCCTGAGTTGTTCTTCGTGCATTGCCTCTGCATTTGCATTCAACACCCGGTGACCTGTCATTTTGATCAGATCTTCAATAAGTGTATGCGCTTCCTGTTCGCGGGCATCGAAGTAACAGGCGGTGAACCGTTCCCATACATACTGAATTGCCTGTTCGCTGGGATGCACCATGTCTTCTTTAAAAAACCGGTAATCGCGCAATACATCTGTTACCAGTTCATACGCCGGGAAATACTGAATATCAGGATGTTCTGAAATAAGGTGGTGTACGGTTGTAAAAAGCTGGGCCTTACTCAGGTTATTTCCGGTGAGGCCATCGCGTATATAACGCACCGGACTGATGCTGAATACAATCTTTAACAACGGGTTGAACTGCTTTAGTATGGCTATACATTCCTCCCATTGCTGAATTTGTTGTGCAGCAGGCAGCAGGCGCTTGGTAAACAGTTTTGCCGGCATTTTATGACAATTCCCCACCGGCTTTTCAGTTTCCTGAAGCCAGTAGCTCCAGCTGCTCCCCAGCGTAATGCAAAGCCAAGAAGCTTTCTCCAGCACGGCACGCCCTGCATCGAGTGATCGGTTGATCTTTTCAAGACAAGCCGTGGCCGTATCCGCATTGAACCGGCTATGATGACTGTACGAGAACCATACGCCGTTGCATTCAGTTAGTTCACTACTTGTATAATGCCTCCCTTCCACCATTCGCAAAACTGATGCGGCAATACTTTCCGAATTGTACAGGATACCGAACGGATTCAGACATATGTCAAAATACCGCTGTTGCATGCGTTGTCCCATTTCTTCCGCAAAACAACTTCCGGTAAAAAGTATCGAATGCTTCAGCGATATTTTTTCGGCCGAAGGGGGGATTTGAAAAGGGAGTACTAATTCCATGTTAAAGTGGCTGACAGGAGCGAAAATACTCATACGGATGGATTTATGGTGCCAGTCGGGGCAGAAGTATGATTTTCGTCACGAGCCGAAATGTTTAAAAAAAAATGCGTTTCTTTGCCTTTAGAATTAATCTAAATAACACGATCTCTTGGAATCCCTCTGTGACTTAAAAATAGGTGAGAAGGCCGTTATACGGGAAATTGAAGGGGATGTACTGCTTCTGAAACTCATGGAGATGGGCTGCCTTCCGGGAGAAATCATTAAACTTACCGAAATAGCCCCTATGGGCGACCCAATAGCCATTGAGGTTCAGGGGTATAAGTTGAGTTTACGTCTTAGTGAGGCCCTGCTTGTTAAAATTGAAAAAATAAATACCGAATCCATCCTAACCGAACATTGAGTGAAACGGACCATAGTATGTTGCGCATAGCCATTACGGGCAATCCGAATTGTGGCAAAACATCCGTTTTCAATGCCCTGACCGGATTGAACCAGCAGGTGGGCAATTATGCCGGCACCACCGTGGATAAAAAGTCGGGGGTCCTGATCTACAATAAAGAGAAGAAGGCCCGCATCCTCGATTTGCCGGGCACCTATAGCATTTACCCGAAGAGCAGGGATGAGGAAATTGCCATTGATGCACTCATCAATCCGGATAGTACCGAATCGCCCGATCTGATTCTGGTGGTTTGTGATGCCTCTAATTTAAAGCGCAATTTGCTTTTTTTCAGTCAGGTGGCTGACCTGGGCAAACCGGTTATACTGGTGCTAAC
>JBGAVF010000342.1:0-2404 GCA_044228315.1 Bacteroidia bacterium
GGTGTGCTTTCTTCCAAAAAAGGCATCAACCTTCCGAATACACGCATTTCGTTGCCTTGCCTTACCGAAAAAGACCTGCAGGATGTTCAGTTTTGTATGGAACAGGAGGTTGACTGGATGGCGCTTTCATTTGTGCGCAGTCCGGCCGACATTCAGGAGCTGCGCCGTATCCTGAACGAAAAGAAATCCTTCATTAAGATCATTGCAAAAATTGAGAAGCCGGAGGCCGTTGACAACATCACCGAAATTGTACGGGAGAGTGACGGCATTATGGTGGCCCGTGGTGACCTCGGTGTGGAAATGCCGGTTGAGAAGATCCCTTCCATACAAAAAATGATTGTGCGCAAGTGCATACACCGGGCTAAACCGGTGATCGTAGCCACCCAGATGATGGAGAGTATGATGGACCGCACCAAGCCCAACCGCAGCGAAATCACCGATGTGGCCAATGCGGTGTATGACGGTACCGATGCAGTGATGCTGAGTGGAGAAACCGCTGTAGGGAAATATCCGGAGCTGGTGGTTCAAACCATGCGTGCCATTTGCGATGAGGTAGAAAAAGAGGCGGTGATCTATACCCGTGACCTGATCCCTCAGAAGCATTCTCCTACGTTTCTTAACGATGCCCTGTGTTACAACGCCTGCAAGGTGGCCGAAGATGTTGAGGCAAAAGTGATGATCGGTATGACACGCAGCGGATACACCGCATTTAAATTGAGCAGCTTCCGCCCGCATGCCGACATATTCATTTTCAGCGACCGTCCCAGCATTATCACACAACTCAGTATTTGCTGGGGGGTGCGTGCTTTTTTATATACCAAATTTGAGAGCACCGATGTCACCATTGCCGATGTTCAGGAAATCCTGGTGAATAACGGGTACATCACCACCGGCGATATTGTGGTAAATACCGGCAGTATGCCCCTCAATGCGCAGGGCATTGCCAATATGATCAAAATTTCAAAGGTGTAAGAAGTGCAACCAGGGCCTGAAAGGGCTGTGTATGAAGGCTTCACATGGCAGGCAGCAAGTGAAAAATTTCTTTTCTCCATTCGGTGCGGAACCACTACTTTTACGCTTTAATCCGTAACCGCATTTATGACGGCATTGCAACAGGAAGTAAAACAGATTTTTACGGAGTTTTTAACCCGGAACGGGCACCGGAAAACCCCCGAGCGTTTCGCAATACTGGAAGAAATTTATGAGCGTAAAACCCATTTCGATGTGGAACAGCTCTTTCTTCAGATGAAGAATAAAAAATACAGGGTAAGCCGGGCCACTGTATATAACACCCTCGACCTGCTCCTGGAATGCGATCTGGTAACCAAGCACCAGTTTGGGAAAAACATGGCCCAGTTTGAACCTTCGGTAGGAAATAAGCAGCACGATCATCTTATTTGCCAGCGCTGCAATCATGTTATTGAGTTTTGCGATCCACGCATCCATCAGATCCAGCAGATGATGGGCGACATCCTTAAATTCAATATCACCCAGCACGATCTGAACCTGTTTGGCAAACCCATGTTCGACGAAAACGGCCGCTGCTCACATTGTAAAAAGAAGGAAATAGAAATAAAAACACAGGAAAAACCCACACTCGAAAACGCGTAATTTTTTCTAAAATAAAATAGTATGGTTGATGTAATTTTAGGCCTGCAATGGGGCGATGAAGGGAAAGGCAAAATTGTAGATTTTCTGGCCCCTAAATATCATATCATTGCCCGTTTTCAGGGCGGACCCAATGCGGGACATTCCCTGAATTTTGATGGCAATAAAGTGGTGCTCAACACCATTCCTTCGGGTATCTTTCAAAAGCAATGTATCAACATCATTGGGAACGGTGTGGTGATCGACCCTGTGCTGCTGCGTAAGGAGATTGAAAAGATCACGCCTCTTTGCCCCGACATTCACCAGCGCTTGCTGATCTCCCGGAAAGCCCATCTCATTCTGCCTACACACCGGGTGATGGATGCGGCCAGCGAAGCGGCCAAAGGGACCCGGAAAATAGGTTCTACCCTTCGCGGCATTAGTCCGTGTTATCAGGATAAGGTGGGAAGAAGCGGCATGCGTATCGGTGATATTTTCAGCCCCGGCTTTACCGAACAATACAACGAGCTTTCCAGCCTGCACAAAGGCATTATTGCAGGACTCAATTATTCGTTCGATAATACGCAGGCGGAACAGGAATGGTTTGATGCCCTCGAGTTCCTGAAGAAATTTGAATATATCGATAGTGAGTATTATATCAATAATGCATTGAAAGAAGGGAAAAAAATACTCGCCGAAGGTGCCCAGGGCAGCATGCTCGATATCGACTTCGGAACGTATCCGTTTGTTACATCATCCAATACCGTTACCGCAGGGGTATGCACCGGATTGGGTATCGCACCAAAACATATCGGTG
>JBGAVF010000014.1:0-19899 GCA_044228315.1 Bacteroidia bacterium
AGTACATGCTCTTTGCCATTCTTCCGGTTCACAGGTTTGCTGTTCCATTTAATGAAGTCGAGAACCACCTTCTCATAATTGAAAATACGGCTTTGCCGGCGCAGCTCCCGGTAGGTGTTCTTAATGATCGGATCAATAAGCTCGGTATTGCCCAGCTTGTAATGCAGCATTAAATTCAGAATGCGTGCGAAGCTGTATATGTCTTTACGGATATCCTTGCTGAAGGTGTTGAAATAATTATTCAGCCAGCGCAGGCTGTCACTGTAACGGTCGAGTACAAAGTACACAATGGCACAATTAAGATTAATGGTAACATGGTAGTCGGTACTGAGAATGGGTTCAATGTCACCAATCTTTTCTTCGATCTCCTGAAGTATTTCCTCGGCCTCCTTGTATTTGGCCAGGGTAGCACAGTAACGCAGTTTGAGGCTGTAATAAATAAAAAACTTCCGTTGTTTTTTATCGCTGGTATTGGCATTGAAATCCCGGATACGTTCCAGACAGTGCTTTATTTCTATGAAATTACCGGTCTGGAAACAGGAGCTTATATAATGGTAATATACTTCCAGAAATTCATTGTTCTCGTCATTGAAACGAACCGGATTCTCCTGCCACAGCTGGCAATGCAATCTTCCGAAGTATTCGGCCCGTTTGAAGTTATTGACCATGTAATTATATATGGTCTCAAGACCGTAGAAAAAATTACGGCTGTTGAAGGTAGTGAACGACGATTCGGGTATCACTTTGATTCGCTCCCTCAAGCGGTGAAGTCCTTCCAGTTCACTTCACTTCGATCCGGTCGTAGTGAATTTCGCGGAGCAGGTTAAAATAAACAAACCCCAGTTCACTTTCCATTTTAATGTATTCCAGCACCTGATGTTCCTCTTCCAGCAAGGCATGAAGGTCCTGATTCATTTTTTCATTCTTCATTCCGGCCACCAGCTGCTTTTCTCTTTTAATAATGGTCAGTGTGAAATCGTGCTTATCGAAGGCATAAGCCAGCTTTTTCGCTTTACTGAGTTCATTCAGACATTCCCGGTAAAAACCCTTGTCGTACAATACCGAAGCAAAATCGAGCAAGCGGCTGAGCTGTGACTCGGCACTTTTGGCGGCATGAAACTGCACCAGGGATTTCAGAATAAGAAAGGTCAGGTAATTCTTGGCTACCGAAAACTGACGTACAAAGCCTTCTTCACTGAATTTTTTCAGCAAGAGGGGCTCATTGTATATTTCCTGTTTTTCAATGGCATCAAATATTTTCAGGTATTGTATTTCCCGTTCCTGACTGGCATGTGCCATCACCTGTTTTTTGAAATACCCTTTTTCATTCCTCGACATGGAATGAATCAGTTCATGCAGAAAGTTACTAACTTTTTTCAAGGGAGGTTTAAATTTTGGACTTCTAATTTAATGGTTATTTCAGAAACGGTAAAGTCTTTTTTTTAATGTACATTCGAAGAAACTTTTCTAAATTAGCTGTTTCAGAAAAGCAAACAAAAATCCATTCCATTAACCAACTAATGAATCATCAACCATGAAAGTAAAAATTTTACTATCTCTTCTTGTTTGTTTGATGGCTGCAGCTGCAACGCAGGGGCAGACATTATCGAACAAAGTGGTGGCTTCCGGTGGTAATTTCAGTTCGGCTTCCTGGGGAAGTTTATCTTCCACGCTGGGCGAACCGGTAATTACAACAGCCACCGCCACAGGTCTTTCTCTCACGCAGGGTTTCCAGCAACCCGGCAACGCTTCTGTAGGTATTACCGCCAATAAAATGCCGGTGATCACCTCGTCTCTTTATCCCAACCCGGCCGGCAACACTGCCTGGCTTGAAATTACCCTCCCCGATGCAGGCGCAGTTACCTATCATATCTTCGATATGAATGGCAAGGACCTGATGAGCGGAACCATCACGTGTGATGCTATGCACACCTCCATGCAGAAACTGAACCTTTCTTCGTTCAGCAACGGAATGTATATGGTAACACTTTATTCAGGAGCCGGACAGCTTCAGAACTTTAAACTTCAGATTTTAAATTAAACTCAATTTTTGAAAACAATTAAACATCACATAACATCATGAAAAAAGTATTTACGCTCATTACAGCCCTGATTCTTACCATGAATCTGCTGGCTCAGGTTCCACAGGGAATCAATTATCAGGCCGTTGCACGCAATGCATCCGGCAATCTGCTCACCTCCCAGGCCATAAGTGTACGTATCAGTATCATCGACGGTACCCCGACAGGAACCGTACAATATACTGAAACCCATGCCCTCAGTACCAATCAGTTTGGATTATTCAATCTGGTCATCGGATCGGGAACACCGGTTACCGGCACATTCGCTGCCGTTACCTGGACTGCCGGTTCCTCAAAATATGTAAAGGTTGAAGTGGATCCTGCCGCCGGATCTAATTATACCGATATGGGAACTACCAAATTCCAAAGTGTTCCGTTTGCCTTATACGCTGCCGGCTCAACCGGTCCAGCCGGTCCACAGGGTCCTGCCGGTCCCCAAGGTCCTGCCGGTCCAGCCGGAGCTACCGGTGCGCAAGGTCCTGCCGGTCCAGCCGGAGCTACCGGTCCAGCCGGAAGTGCCAATATCAGCGGTACCGTAAATAATATCATCAAGTTTACCGGAGCTACTACCGGTGGTAACTCATCCATCACCGATAACGGAACTACGACTTCATTCAATGGTAAAACCCAACATCACATTCCCTGCAGTTACCGGCACACCAAACCCTATGATGTATATGTTTGCCTCCGGAACCGCCAACGCTGATCGCATGGTAATCGGCCATTCACCAGCCTGGCCTAATTATGGATTGATGTACAGCGATGCTACCGATATCTGGCATTTCGTGTCAGTGGGTCAGAAAAACATCACTATCGACCCGAATAGCTCTCTCATAGGTATTGGAACTTCGGCCCCTGCTTCAGCACTCGATGTGGTAAGCACCACCGGTGGCGCCAATGTAAGTGTAAACACCAGCAACACAAGCTTCGGTCCGGAATACCGCCTGAAATCATCGGGTGCCAATGGCAGAGAATACCGACTGGGAAGCGGACAAACCGGTAACTCCGGCGGACTAGGTAACTTTTATATTTATGATGCCAATGCCGGAGCCGACCGTATGGTAATTACCGGTTCAGGTACAGTAGGTATCGGTACCTCTTCACCGAACAACAGTCTCATGCATCTGGCCGGTTCATCAACCGTTTACAATGGTATTCACTTTACCATGGCCGGATCGGGAACCGGAGCCACCGATGGTTTCCTCGTAGGTCCGTTCACCTCCAACTCCACCGATTTAACCCTGTGGAACTTTGAAGCCGGAAATATTGTTCTGGGAACCAGCTCATCACAACGCGTTACCATCGATGCTGCCGGAGAGGTAGGTATCGGAACCACCACACCATCGGCCATACTGCATACCAATAACGGACGCGGTAGCGGTTACAACGTCATTATCAACGAAACCGGTTCATCCAATTATCCATGCCTAGCCATGCGTAATTCAGTTCCATCTAATACAGGTGTGGCATTGCTTGCTACCACTACCAATCAACTGAATGTAGGTACCCTTACATTCGGCTGGGGTCCGGTAAATGCTTCTGCATTCAACGTAACCAGCGACCGCACCATGAAAAAAGAGATCAATACCCTGGGTGAAAAAGATTACGCTGACTATATGCAGCAGATCCGTAACATCGAGTCGGCTACCTATCGTTACAATTGGGAAAACAATGAAACACGCGAGTTTCCTCACGTGGGATTTATTGCCCAGTCACTGCCGAATACCGTTACGGCTAAAATGAATGAAAAGACCGACGGTACCGGTCGTCCTACCATCGGTTACAACCTGTCGGATATGATTGGTTTATCGGTAATGGGTATTAAAGCCGTCGACAGTAAGACCACTGAACTGGAAGCGCTCCTCAAAAAACAACAGGAACAAATTGATGCCTTGCAAAAACAACTGGCAGAATTGAAAAAATAAAACAGAAATCCTGTAAAAGGAATGAAGCGGCCCTTTCGGTAACTCCGGAAGGGCCGTTTTACATTACGAACCGTCTACCAATTCTTTCAGCAGCTGTTCTTTGTTGAGATTGTAAAATAAAAGCCCCTGACGTGCAATGGATATGTTTCCGTTCTCTTCACTTACAATAAGCGCTACCGAGTCGGTCTGATAGGTAATACTCACCGCCGCCCGGTGGCGCAAACCAACATTCTCGGGCAGGTTGGTGATCTCGGTCGCCAAAGGCAACACACATCCTGCGGCTTTTATGCGGTTGTTGTTTATGATCAGGGCCCCGTCATGAAGCGGGCTTTGTTTGTTGAAGATGCTTTCAATGATCTTGGTGGAAACCAATGCATCCACATTCGTTCCGCTCTGGGATATGAATTTCAGTTCGGCCGTGCCGGTGAACACTATAATCGCCCCGTTCTGCTGGGCCGATAAATTCTGACAGGCTTCCAGGATGGCTTCCATCATGTGCAGCTCATTCTTCTTATACGACAAGGCGGCCGGTAAAATACGCTGCAGCGAAAATCGGTTTCCGTTAAGGATGTTTTTACCGATCACCAGAAAGAAACGGCGTGATTCCTGCTGAAATACGATGGCCAGAAAGATGATGCCTACGCTGCGGAAAGCCGAAAGAAACTTTCCGGTATACGGCATCTCATAATATTCAAGGAGTGAAAAAACACCGTAAGCCACCAGCAACCCGATGGCGATGGTCAATGCGGTGCTGCCTTTCAGCAGCCGGTAAATAAGGCTCAGCAGCCCCGCCAGAATGAGGAGATCAAGGACATGTATAAGGGTAAAATGCTCGGGCATGCGGGAGAGAAAAAGTTAAGCCGTTTTCACAAATATAGAAAAAGAATCCGGATTCGGATCGCGAAGTACGAGCACTTATTTTGCCTCCAGCAATTTCTGCAAAGCAAACATCTCATCACGCAAACGGGCTGCATACATAAAATCCATCTCTTTGGCGGCCTTCTGCATGGCACGCTGGGTATCTGCTATGGCCTTCTCCAGTTGTGGTTTGCTCATCAGGTGCAACACCGGATCTGCAGCCACGCTGGTTTCTTCCGGTTCAATATACACACGGTGCCCACCGCCTTTCGAGTCCGCCACACGGGTCGATTTCATGATCTCATCCGTACTCTTGATCACTGTTTTCGGTGTGATGCCGTGTTCGGTGTTATAGGCGATCTGACGCTCCCTGCGTCGTTCCGTTTCTTCAATGGTGCGCCGCATACTATCCGTCATCACATCGGCATACATAATTACCTTGCCCCGTTCGTTCCGTGCTGCCCGTCCAATGGTCTGCACCAGCGATGTGGTACTTCTCAGGAACCCTTCCTTGTCGGCATCCATAATGGCTACCAGGCTAACCTCCGGAAGATCCAGTCCTTCCCGCAACAGGTTCACGCCGATGAGCACATCGTAAACACCCATGCGCAGGTCGCGCAATATCTCCACCCGGTCCAGTGTTTTCACTTCACTGTGAATGTATGCGCATTTAATATTGAGGCGACTCATATACTTGGTGAGTTCTTCCGCCATGCGTTTGGTGAGCGTGGTAACCAGCACCCGGTCGCCCATGCGCACGCGGTCATCGATCTCATCCAGCAGGTCATCCACCTGATTGAGAGAAGGCCTTACCTCGATCACCGGATCCAGCAATCCGGTTGGGCGTATCAGCTGTTCCACCACCACCCCTTCGGCTTCCCGCATCTCAAACTCGGCCGGTGTGGCGCTCACATAAATTGTTTGGGGTGTAAGGGTGAAAAATTCATCGAAGGTGAGCGGGCGGTTGTCCATAGCTGCCGGCAGTCGGAATCCGTTTTCCACCAGCGCCTGCTTGCGGCTCCGGTCGCCTCCGTACATGGCCCGTATCTGGGGTACCGACACGTGGCTCTCATCGATCACCAGCAGAAAATCCTTCGGAAAATAATCCAGCAAACAAAACGGCCGCTCGCCCTGTTTGCGTTTATCCATGTAGCGGCTGTAGTTTTCAATACCGCTGCAATAGCCCAGTTCCCGTATCATCTCCAGGTCGAAGGTGACCCGGTCCTCCAGACGTTTCGCTTCCAGAAACAACCCCACACTTTTAAAGTATTCACACTGTCTTACCATATCATCCTGTATCTCATGAATGGCTTCCTTCATGGTGTCTTTCGATGTGACATACAGGTTCGCGGGATAGATCGCGATCTCATCCGTTTTCTCAATACGCACCCCGGTAAGCGGGTCGAAGATCTCCAGCGCTTCAATTTCATCATCAAAAAAATGGATGCGGTAGGCATAATCGGCATAGGCCAGAAACACATCCACGGTATCGCCTTTCACACGGAAGTTTCCCCGGTTGAAATCGGCGGTGGTGCGGCTGTATAAAGCATCCACCAGACTGTACAACAACGACTGACGGCTCAGACGCTGCCCCTTCTTCAGGGTGATCACATTGCCTTTTATATCGGTAGGGTTGCCGGCTCCGTAAATGCACGATACCGAGGCCACGACAATGATATCCCTTCGTCCGCTCAGCAGGGAAGAGGTGGTTTTCAACCGCAGCTTCTCGATTTCTTCATTGATCTGCAGGTCTTTTTCAATGTAGGTATTGGTGGAAGCAATGAAGGCTTCGGGTTGGTAATAATCGTAATAGCTCACAAAATACTCCACGGCATTTTCCGGAAAGAACTGTTTGAATTCACCGTAAAGTTGTGCCACCAGCGTTTTGTTGTGGCTCAGGATGAGGGTAGGCTTTTGTACCCTTTCAATCACGTTGGCCACGGTAAAGGTTTTACCACTTCCGGTAACCCCCAGCAGCACCTGAGCTTTCTCGCCCCGCACCACCCCGTCGGTGAGCTGTTCAATGGCCAGCGGCTGATCTCCCGTGGGTGAAAATTCGGATGTGAGCTTGAATGGCATAAGCGGCAAAATTACCATCAAATTCTCGTTTTCCCCTGCTTAATCCTGCGATTTGATGCTGACAATTATTTATATTTGATGCCTTGCATGAAAACTAACGCTGCTATAATGAAACTTCGATTTCTTTCGCTTACTTTTTTTCTCCTTGTTGTTCTTTCCCTGAAGTCACAGGACCGTAACTTAATTTACCAGTATGAACAACAACTGGCCTCCGCCTCCGACGATAAGGAGAAGGTGGATGTAATGAATAAACTGGCGGCCGTTTACTTTACCACTACCGAAGAGGTGGAAGAAGCCTTCTGGGATAAGCCGCTTAAATATTCCAGAGATGCCCTGGCCCTTGCCGAGAAGATAAAATACAAACGCGGACAGGCCGATGCATACTACAATCTGTCGGTAGTATACAAAAAGAAGAACATGTCCATACAAAGTAAAAAGTATGAGTACCTGGCACAGAAGGCAAAGAGTGAGCTCACCGATGAAAGCGAAACCGTAGCGAAAGAAGCGGAACAGCGCCGGGCCGAGAAAGAAGCTGAACTGAAAAAGAAACAGGAGGAGCTGGAACGTCAGGCTCTGGAAGCCAAACGTCAGCAGGAAGAGAATGAGAAGCTGGCCCGTGAAGGCAAAATATCGAAAGAGGAAGCCGAGAAAAGAGCCAAAGAGATCGCCGCCAAACAACAGCAGCTGGCCAATGCTACCCAAACCATCATACAGCAAAAGGAAACCATCAAGTCGAAAGATGAGGTGATCGTGCAAACCCAGGAAGAGAAAGAGCGTCTGGAGATGCAGAATAAAATTCAGGAGCAAAACCTGGAACTGGAAAAGCTGGAGAACGAAAACCACAAGAAGCAACAACTCATTTATGTGGGTTTTGCAATTTTGGGACTGGCCCTTGCCATCGTAATGGCGTTATTGCTTACCATACAACGCCGCACCGCCAAACAGCTCGCCGCTAAAAACAAGATCATTGAAGAAGAGAAAAAACGCAGCGAAGAACTGCTCCTCAATATCCTGCCTCTGGAACTCGCCAATGAGTTGAAGGCGAAAGGTTCGGCACAGGCCCGAAACTACGATCAGGTAACGGTGCTGTTCACCGACTTTAAAGACTTCACCAAGATCAGTGAGAAACTCTCTCCGAAGGAACTGGTAGATGAGATCGACTATTGCTTCCGAGCCTTCGACGATATCGTGGGCAAATACAATATTGAGAAGATCAAGACCATTGGGGATGCATACCTCTGCGCCGGCGGTGTGCCGGTGGCCGATTCACACGACCCTATCAAAGTGGTGCAGGCTTCCCTCGATATTCAACGTTTCATGGAGCAGATCCGTAAAGACCGTGAAGGCACCAGCAAGCCGTTCTTCGAAATACGTATCGGAATTCATACCGGACCTCTCGTAGCCGGTGTGGTGGGCAGTAAAAAATTCGCATACGATATATGGGGCGACACAGTGAATACTGCGGCGCGTATGGAGCAGAACAGTGAGCCGGGCAAGGTGAACATCAGTGACGCTACCTACCAGCTCGTGAAATCACATTTCAGCTGCACCTACCGCGGTAAGTTGTATGCGAAAAACAAAGGTGAAATCGATATGTACTTCGTTGATAAAGAAGTATAAACCCGCGAACCGTTAGCTGTCTTTTTTAAACACTTCTATTTCCCGGGTTTCGATCACCAGGTCGGTGAATTTTCCCGAGAAGCGGGTCGCTTTTACAATATGATTATCGATCCAGTGATAATTGCCGCCCCGTGGCTTGTTGTATAGTACAGCGTGGTATTTAAATCCTTTTTTCTTCAGCCACCGTTCGGTCACATCGGCCAGGTTGCTGGTACGTGAGGTAAAGAAGGTGATGATATGTCCCTGATCATACCATTTATTCACGATCTCCAGGGCATCCGGATACGCTTCACAGTCTTCCATTCTCCAGGGCTCTTCATTGGGAACATCATCGCAAACGGTACCGTCAATATCAATAAGATAATTCTTTACATCCTTGCCAAGAACCGGACTTAATGTCTGTCCTTTTTCATCTTTTATTTCGTGTAATTCATTCGAAAACATCCGGTAAAAATAATCAAATTTCCGGAGCCCGGTTTTGCGGTGCCAAAAGGAATACATTTTATCCTTGCGGGTTCAGGCACAACTTGTATTTTTGCTTCTTCACATCGTTTCGTTCATGAAAAAGATCGTCTTCTGCATCGTTGCCTGTCTCCTGTTTTCGGGAAGCCGCGCACAGGGTATGGCCGAGAAACTTTTAAAAGAGGCCCGTTCCCTGGCTTCCCAGTTTAAAGAGCCGGAAGCCCTTGCTAAATACAAGCAGGTGCTTGCTTTCGATTTGAACAACTACGAGGCCCTGTGTAACTGCAGCCTGCTTTCCTCACGCATTGGCAAGCGGGAATCGGAAAAGAGCAAGCAGGTGGAGTTCTTTAACACGGCTAAAAGCTATGCACAAAAAGCCCTGGCCGTAAATGCCAACGACGTGGAAAGCAACTATGTGATGGCGGTAGCCATGGGACGTATTGCCCAGGTTTCGGAAACCAAGGAAAAGGTAGCCGCCGTGCGCGACATCAAGCAATATGCTGAAAAAGCCGTGCAGTTGAATCCGAAGCATGCTGCTGCCAACCATGTGCTGGCCGTATGGCACCTCGAAGTGAGCGAACTGAACTGGGTTGAACGTCAGGTGGCCGATAAACTTTTCGGCGGATTGCCCGAGGCCAGCAAGGAAAAAGCAGCCGAATACTGCAAGAAAGCCATTGAACTGAATCCGGAATATATCCTGTATCAGTCCGACCTCGGCCGTATCTATAAATCCATCGGCGACAAGGTAAAGGCCAAAGAATGCTACACCAAGGTGGGCACCATGAAAGCAGTGACCCCCGATGATGCACGCTACCAGAGTGAAGCGAAAAAGATACTCACCGAACTGTAACGAATTTACTGTTTAAACTAACCCTCATACAAAACCAACCAACCCATTAAAATGATACTAGAAGGAAAACGCGGAATTATTTTTGGCGCATTAGATGAGAAGTCCATCGCTTGGAAAGTAGCCGAACATGCTCATGCCGAAGGCGCAAAGTTTGTTCTTACCAATGCCCCTATTGCCCTGCGTATGGGCGCCATCAATAAACTCGCCGAAGAAACCGGTTCTCAGATCATCGGTGCCGATGTGACCCAGACCGCCGACCTGGAAAACCTGCTCACCAAAAGCCAGGAGATCCTGGGCGGAAAGATCGATTTCATTCTGCATTCCGTTGGGATGAGTCTCAATATCCGCAAAGGGAAAGCCTATACCGATCTGGATTACGACAACATGCACAAGACCCTCGACATCAGTGCCATGTCGTTTCACCGCCTCATGCAGCTTTGCTATAAAATGGATGTGATGAATGAGTGGGGCAGTATCGTTACCCTCAGCTACATCGCTGCCCAGCGTGTGTTCCCCGACTACAACGAGATGGCCGATGCCAAAGCATTGCTCGAATCGTTCACCCGTAGTTTCGGATACCATTACGGAAAAGCGAAGAAGGTGCGTGTCAACTCCATCTCTCAATCGCCTACCCCTACCACTGCCGGCAGCGGCGTGAAAGGTTTCGGTGGCTTCTTCGACTATGCCGAGAAAATGAGTCCGCTGGGAAATGCCAGTGCCGAAGACTGCGCGAAATACTGCGTTACCTTATTCAGCGACTATACCCGCATGGTCACCATGCAGAATCTTTTCCACGACGGGGGCTTCTCGTTTACAGGAGTAAGTCATGAAGTGGTGAACGGCGCCTAATTCAGCATATCTTCCCGTACCAGCAGATACGAAGCACTGTTCTTTATCTCAAACCGCCGGAATTTATACTGTTCGGGATGGATGATGAAGTTCTGAAATCCCGGTATCTGGTTTACGATATCATTGGTGAGCAGCACACGGCTCACCACAACTAAACTCAGGTCGTTCTCGGCAATGAGTTCTTCTACCGACATGCCCGGATGATAATTGCCCGTGGTGTTCAGTATACGATCAGAATACTGATACATGGCCTTCTCGGCAATGAACGATACACAGGGCTTCTTTTTCAGGGGCAGGGCCTCAATGGCTTCCACCGCATTTTTTACCGGTGTCTTTTCCAGATTGCTGCCGGTTTCCGTTGCCGAAAAGTACCAGTTGCCCGCCAGCCCCGGCGATGGGGTAAGCATGAAAAGCAACACACCAACCAATGTCATAGTGTATCCTGAAACCGGCTTCGAAGGCTTGCGGAAGAACAGCACCGGCACCAGCACAAAACTTAAAAAGATGGGCAGCATAATGTAGTTGAACCGGGGATAGAACAGCACATTCGCCACCACACACGGTATCAATAACAGAAAGCTGAACCATAGCCAGCGGGCATTTTCATGCAGGAATGTTTTCCATGAAATGTTTTTACGGTTCCGGTACCAAATGAAGCCGGCCAGTGCTGCCATAAAAAGCAGGCCTTCGATAAAGGTGGAGCGCCGGGTTTCGGCCGGAAGAAAAATATTGAAATGCGAAAGCCCCAGCTTTGCATAATTCATACACATACCGCCTACGTTCCACACAATATTCTTGAAGAAGATCTTCGGGTTGTTGCGCATGGCCCCTCCAATGGTGTTGGCATCGCCGAAAGCTTCACGAAACAGCAGTTCGTTGTTCTGGTCGGGATCGAGGGTGATGTGATTCCACTTCACATAGTTCACCGGGAAGTTGGAACGGAAGGTATAGAAACTCCGGTTTTGTCCGGCAAACATGAGGTTGGAAAAATACACGGTGGCGATGATACAGGCCATCGCGATCCCTGCTTTCACGGTGCGTGTCTGTGTACTTTTCAGCAGCAGGTACAGGTACCATCCCATGGTGAGCCAGAAGGCAATGAACAGCTCGGGACGTATGAAGGCACTGAGCAGCACACCGGCCGAGGCCAGCAACCAGAAATGAATGCTGCGATGCAACCGGTACCCGAGCACCAGCACCAGTAACATAAGAAACAAGGCGGTATGATTTCCTTTATGAAAGATGTAGAGGTTGCCGAACGACAGCAGGTAGGCAAAGGCGGTGATGAGACTCACCAGGGCCGAACATCCCACGATGCGCAACAACAGGAACAACAGCACCGGAATGCCGAGGGTGATGAGTTTTACGTGTGCATAATACAATGCAATTTTATCGGAGATGAGAAGGGAGCCGGCATAGTACCATATATTGTAGAGGCTTCCCCAGCAGGCCGGTTTGATGCCGTTCTTCGGGATGTCGAGCCCGTCCTGCAGATAGGCTCCTTCATCGCTGATGGGATAGTCGACGAGTTCGGGCAGGTGCTGTGTGAACTTCCATCCGCAAAGCAGGATGGCCGCGATGCACAGCGCATCAATAAAAAATGGTTTGCGAAGCAGTGCCCACATTTATACCTGTATGTTTTTGTCGCGAAGGTTCAGCAGAAGGGTATTTACGATGATGCCCATCACGCCGAAGCAGATCAGCTGAAAGGCGGTCATAAAGAAAAAGGAACCCACCAGCACCCGGCTCCATGATACGGTGATATGCGCGGTACGGATCAGCTCGGCCAGGGGCGAATAAAATATAACACCTGAAACCACCAGGCTGCAAAGGCCCAGCAGGAGCCCGTGATTCAGCACCAGGTTCTCCACAAAATTCAGCGTCCCTTTGTTCAGCAGTTCCTTGTAATGCAGCAGATCGAGGAAGCGTTGGGCGGCAAAACCGCAGAAGAGCAGGAGCATACCTACGTTGGCAAGCAACACCACGGTGAGCAGGCGGTAGATCATATCGTCTGCAATATGTCCGGTTTCCATAGCATAGGCAATGGGGGAGATGCTGAGGGAGAGGGAGGCAAGAATGAAAAGAATACCCAGCACGTTGAAGGCACGTTTGGGTTTATAGGTGATGGCCGCTTCCAGGATGGAACGCAGGAAACGAACCCCGTCGCGCACCACCTTCAGCTTCGATTCACCTACCCGTTCTTTGTACGGCATCGGGATCTCTTCAATGATGATGCGTTTGTTGAACAGGGCCTTGCTGCTCATGGCCGGTGTAAAGTGCAATCCGTCGGGTAGGGGATACAGGCTTTCAATGGAGGTACGTTTCATCAGACGCATGCCGCTGGCGCTGTCTTTTATTTTGGTACCGGCCCACAGGTTGATGAGTGTGGCAAACAGCACATTGCCTACGCGGCGAATGGCCGGCATCTCGCTTTGGGGTCCGAGGCGGGAACCCAGCACAATGTCGGCTCCGGTTTCCTGTTGCTTCTGCAGCAGGGGAATAAAGAACATCGGGTCGCAGGTGCCGTCGGCATCCAGAAAACTCACAAACTCATCCTGTGTTTGCGCAAAGCCCAGTTTCAGTGCGGCTCCGTAGCCCCGGTTTACCTCGTAGGCCACGAGCTGTATGCCATCGTATTTCGAGGCGATCTCCACGGTACGGTCGCTGCTTCCGTCGCTCACCACCACAATATGGATATCGGTAATGAAGGTGTTATGTATGATTTGAGGTTTGGCCGCCTTGGTGCGTTCAATGATGGAGGCGATGGCCTCTTCTTCATTATATGCGGGTATTACAATAGTGAGTTTCATAGCATTGGGGCCTTCCCTTACATTTTATGGGTTGCAATTTTCAGGTAATAACGCCACACACTTTTCAGCATCCAGAGGAAATGTTTGTTGAAGATGTTTTTGCTCTGACGTTGGGCAAAATGGCGGATTACAAAAGTAGGATAATATTTCTTTTCGATGTGGAGTTTATCGCATCGGTAGCAGATGTCGGTATCTTCGATGTACATGAAATACCCTTCGTCGAACCCGCCCAGCTTGCGGTAGGCTTCGGCATCGAACACCATAAAGGCGCCGCTGCACCAGTCGAAAGTAAAGGTCTCTTCCATCTGCGCCCCGTAGTACCAGTAGTTGAAGTCGATTACTTTGAGGAAACTTCCCACCCACACAATGGGGTTGAAGTAGCGACGTACGTTGTGATGCTTGAGTCCGCCGGGGATCTCCGTCTTGCAGGTGATGAGATGGTTCTTCCATTCCACGCCGGTGATGAAATCATAGAAGGCGGCGAAGTCGATCTCCACATCCGGGTTGCACACCACGAAGAGGTCGGCCTCTCCGGCAAATTTCTGAAAGGCGATATTGTTGTTCTTGCCATACCCGTACCGTTCGGTGGGGGCATAATAGATAATATTCGGAAGAGCCCGTTGTTTCAGGGCTGCTTCAAAAGAAGCATCGGCACTCAGATCGGTGATCACCAGGGTGATGGCTTCGGGGATGGGCCTGGCCTGTTGGGCGAGGTTATTCAGGATAAAATCGCCGTGCCCAAGCGACACTACAGAAACAACGATGGCAGGATTATTCGGCATGGCGGGCGGTCACTTCGGTGTAGATCTTATAGTAGGCCTCGGCCATCTTCTGCGAGAGGTAATCGCGGTTCACGCGCCGGAATGCATTCTCCCCGAAGGTGGTTGCATCGAGTTCCAGTTTCTTCACGGCGTTACCGAACGAGGTGCTGTTGTCGAGGGTAAAGAAGGCCACTTCTTCTTCGGTGAACAGTTCACGGAACACGGGCATATCGCTGCATACGATGGGCCGTTTAAAATACGCGGCCTCGGCGATGCTGAGTCCGAATCCTTCACTGCGGGAAGGGAAGGAAAACACATCGTACCAGGGATAATATGCGGCTATATTTTCTTTGTATCCGGGGAATATGCAGCGGTCTTCCACGCCGGCTTTTTTTGCATAGGCTTTCAGTGTCTTGCTGAAGTTCCCTTCGCCCGGGGCGAACCAGGCATAGTCTTTTCGTTCCTGCAGGAACGCGATGATGATCTCCAGTCCTTTCAGTCGGGTGAGGGTAGAGGCGGTACCGATGATCGTATACCGGCTTTTCAGGGCCTTCATCTCCTGTTCTTCAGCGGGGGTCAGTGTTCCTTTCAGGGATTCGGGTTCAATGCCGTTGTTCACCACATACATGGGCTGGTTGCCATACTTGCCGCTGTAATACTGTTTCATGTATTGGGTGAGGCATACAATGGCATCGTGTTTTTTCACGGCCCGCATCCAGCTCTGGGTCACCAGAAAGTTCTTCGGGAAGCTGTACTGGTTATTCATATCCTCCTTAATAAAGCTGTGGAGGGTCACCACGGTTTTGCATTCGATCTGTCGGGCATAGCGCATCACATACATATCATAGCGCATCACATACATATCAGCACGGAACATATGGGTATGCAGGATATCGAAATCCCGGAAGGAATGGGGTTTGAAAAAGTCGAGTTGCTGGGTGGGCACACCCAGATCTACTTCCACAGAATCTTTAAAATAGAAGACGGTGATCTCGCACCGGTCTTTCAGATGTCGGATGATGTTGGCTGCTACGGTTATGGGGGCCGTTTTCCGCAGCGAAGGCAAAAGAAACGCAATACGCAAACCCTGCAATGTTATAAAAATGCGAAAATAGCAAATAGTGGGTGGTAAATGGTAGGTGGTAAATAGTAAATGGTAAAAAGTACCCCGAAGCTATCGGGGTGAAGATGGTAGGTGGAAAATGTAGGAGCGGGTCGCGACCCACCCATGCCGGAGGGGAAGATCAAACGGCAGGGATATTTCATGAATATTGCTACGAATTTCAAAATCTTTTTTGTGGCCTTCGGGAAACTATTCGTGCATTCGTGGCTAACATCCCAACGAAAGGTCGCCAAGAATTCACGAATGATGGGCTTGCATCTTTGCATTTTTATCCAATCCCGAAGGGATAGCATGATTATAGAAGATTGTAAGACACACATCACGAACCCCGAAGGGGTGACATATCGGTTACGGATGTTGGTATTGAAAATGCATCCTGTGTGCCCATGGTTTTAACCATGGGCTATGATTTTATGGCAATCTTTTATTTTGATTCCTCGGTTTCAACCGAGGCGCATACATTTTATGTATGGGTATCATTCGTTTGCTATTGGTGATTTCGGTGGTTCATGGTTAAAACCATGGAGTCTATCAGAATTCACATGAACATAGCCCAAGGTTTCAACCGTGGGTAACAAGATGCCCGCCCCATAGGGGCGGCCTGTTTGTTATTTGGAAGATTCGTTTTAATCTGTATGAATCTCGGGACATTATGAATTGAATTAGGGCTAATCTCTCACTCAACCCTTTTGATCCTTTTTTGCTTGTCCAAAAAAGGATCGCAAAAAAAGACACCGGGAAAGCCAACCTCCCTGAGTCGTTGTCGCACGCGCCAGCCCGAACAAAGGCCCGACTCATGGCGGTTCGCACCTTTCCCGGACGACCACGCGCTTCCGGTCCCGGCATGGCCGGGAATCGAAACATTAATTCTGCTGGATTCCTTACGCAGAAAAGGTCGACCCTGCGATAAACTCAGGGTGACCTTTTATTTATAATGATAATAGAGTATGTCACCCAGAGCCTGTCGAAGGGTGGCCTGCTGATTCTATCAAACAAAAATCATCCTGCAATACCCTTTATTGTGAAATACAGCATGACCTTTTTTATTCTCTGCGATCTCTGCCCCCGATAGCTATCGGCCCCGATGGTTATCGGGGGCTGCGAGAAATATACAATCTACCCGTCATGGGCGGGTCGCGACCCGCCTACATTTTCGCTTTACGCTTCACTCTTTACTTTTCACAAATCACAACAGCACGAAGTACCAGGTACCATCTACCACCTACCATCTACCATTTTTCATTAACTTTGTGCGGAAACATTTTTACCTTTCCCGCACCTCTGACTTTTCAAAAAAAACATACCCGATCCCGGATCTGTTCCCCGATCTCCCCGCGCATCAGCGGCCCCGTATCCGGTGCCCTCCTGCCCCGTTTCTTCGTATCCCTTTCTTTCTTTCTGTTTTTCCTGCTCTCGTCATCCTCCCTCCGGGCCCAGACCGGCTGGCAGAATTGGTACACCATCTTCAAAGATGATTACATGGTGGTGGACCTGCAGGTATACTACTCCGACAACAGCTGCGCCGAAGACGGACGCCCTTTCAAATACCGCACCCGCGTCACCGGCGACTACCGCTCCCGTCCCTATTATCTGAACTGGCGCATGAGCTATGCCGACTGCGATGAACGCCTCTTCGCCCAGCAGATCGTCACCGACCTGTGGAGACCCGGTGGCGGACACGTGGAAGAACTCATCTTCGAATCGCTCGACAACCGCTTCACCGCTGCCTACCTCATACAACCCTATTTCGATGTATACGCCTCCGCCTCGGCCCGTCCCGCCGGCATCGTGGAGCTGCCCGCATCATACTACATTCAGCCTTCCGGCATCTACGCCAAAGACCCCGTGCTGTATAAGGAAGCCACCACCCTCTACGTCATTGGCGGATACCTCAACAAGGGCATGGACTGGGTATGGTATACCGACACCGTACTGCAACACCCCATAGGTCATGGCAAACGCCTCAACATACAACCGTCCGAACCCACCACCTATTATGTGCGGGCTGAAGGCAACGGCATCCTCTCGCCCTTCATCGAGAAAAGCATCAACGTGGATTTTCACAGCGTGAACCCCGAAGCCATCACCGGAATCGAAAAGGTATGCCTTGGCGACAGCGTGGTGCTTCGTGTGGTGGGCGGACACCTGGGACTCGATGCCCAATGGATATGGACCTCCAGCTACTGCAACGGGGCCCGTGTAGGCACCGGCGAAACCCTCGTGGACTACCCGCGTGTGAACACCAAATATTTTGTAAAGGCCGTGGGCCTCATGAACACCACCGAATGCATATCCTTCGATGTGAAGGTGTTCGACAAGCTGGAAGATCCCATCGTGGTAATGTCGCCCCGGGAAGGGTTGCTCTGCATCGGACAAAAAGCTGAATTTGAGATCGACAACTTTCTGGTGAACAGCGACGCCGTATGGAGTTGGTACACCGATACCACCGCCGACACGCCCCTCACCACCGGAGCCTTCACCGAATTCTATCCCCAGCAAACCACCACATACTATGTGCGGGGGGTAGGCTTTTGCAACAGCACCCGTTTCTTTCCCTATACGTTCACCGTGCATCCGAAATCATCCATTGAAGGGGCCCGCATCATCGCTCCCGATACCGTGTACCGTTGGCACCGCATCACCCTGCATGCCAGCGGAGGCATCCCGGGAAAAGATGCTGCCTGGAAATGGTTCAAGGATTCGTGCGGGGGCAACGGCAACGCCCTCTCGGGAGCCGGCGACTCTGTGCAGGTATATATCATCTTCCGAAAACATTTCTATGCCCGCCTCAGCGGGCTGTGTAACGAGACGCCCTGCGTGGAGACCTTTGTGAAACCCATCAAATCCCATTTCATTGAGAACCGGTATGCGGCCCGCAACAACAAATGGCTGGCCTGGGGGGCCGGGGCCGGCACCGAATGGTTCAACTACAACGATATCTCGGTGCATACGCTCACCACCTTCCCTGCGAACAAAACGGTGATCGACACCCCGGTGATCGGGGTGCAGGGGCTGGGTGTGAAAGGGGAGGTGTCGGTATATCCTTTGATTAAAGAGTGGGCCACCATCGGCTTCACAGGCAGCTATGCTGTGGGCACCAGCGCCCTCATCTTCACCTCCGAGTTGTTCGACCGAAAGTACAAATACAAACGCGTGTCGTTCCAGTACGAACTCAGCAGCGGCATCAGGCCGGTGAAGGCCGTGTTCAAGCAGGCCTTTTACACCCAGCAGAACCACATGACCCTCGACTTCAAAAACTCGGATAAGAAGGAGAACTATACCTACAGTCGCAATCTGGCATACCAGACGGTGTATATGGGTTTACGTTTCGGGCGGTATTACAATACGAAGGCGAGGTCCAGCACTCTGGATCTGATGTACACCCTCACCACGGCCATGCATCCGGAGGTGACGAAGTCGACGGACCTGCTATGGAATAACCGGTACTGGGGTGCCGGCATTTGCTGGTGGCACCACAACAGCACGAAGATACAGTTCGATTACATCAGCAATGCCCGCTACAGCGAACGCAAGACACTGAAACCCGACCCCGCGCGTTCCTTCTTCCTGCTCTCGGTGGTGTTCTGCAGGAACTGGTTTTATTAGGGGGGCAAAAGACAATGCTCTTAAGGTCTCGGGGTGTTGATCCGTTTATTTTTTACTGGCAGCAGCTTTGGATTTAAATTTATATCCGATGCTCAGGGAAGGAGAGGGCAAGGTGGGCCAGCTTATAAAGAGGTTGATACCTCCTCTGAAAAACCAGCCGGACTCTTTTTGATACCGGTACATCAGCGGGATCTTTCAAGCCCTCTTGGTGATGCGATAAATACAATTAACTTATATGACATGGCTGAGTATTTGTTTTAGATTGCGCATAATGTTCTCGGGCTATGCTTTCGGGCGTGTTTCGTAATACAATGTTTCAATTTATTACTAAAGTTAATTAGAAGCGCACGGCTCCAAATTTGTATGTCATTCCCCTGAAGCAAAACCCATTTTTTGGTTGGGCTTTGGCAAGTTAATTGTTCACTTCCCAAAAACGATTACACTTTGATTTCCATGTTGCCGCTTTTTCTTTATTGTAATTGACAAATATTTCCCAAGTTGGCTCAGCGACAGTCAAATTTATATGAGAATTGTCAATCGTAATTAAAATGTCTTCAAAAATTATTTTTCTTTCATGAAGTTGCCTTGGATTGTTAGTATAGAAAAGCTTTAATCTACCCCCCAGAGATTTTTGTAAATCCTTTTTTACTTGTTTTCTATAATATTCGTTGTTCCTACCAGAGTTAAGTAATGTAAAAAAACTAATATGATGTCCTTTTAATGTAGAGAGCAAAGTGTAAGCTCCCCATTCTTAGTACAGAACAAAAGTAGACATTCTTTCATTTAGTTATAGTTTGTTCTTCCCTCTGTGCGTAGTGGAGCGAAGGCGTAGCCGAAGCGGAACGGAGCACAGAGGGAAGAAGAGGCAATTTTTT
>JBGAVF010000015.1:0-19650 GCA_044228315.1 Bacteroidia bacterium
CACTTCCCGTACCAGATGCCTCCGGAATACGAAGCCATATTTCCGAAAAATAAAGACGAAGACCCGATGTTCCGTATGGTGCGTTATACCGATCATTCCCTGAAACTGTTTTTCGACCGCATCAAACAGGAGCCCTGGTATGCCAATACGCTATTTGTGTTCACTGCTGATCACACCTTTGGTGAACTCTCTTCGAATACCACCTTCCTCAGCAAGTTCAGCATCCCCATCTTCTTCTTCGATGCGGGGGATACCCGTCACAAACAAAAGCTCACGTTCCCGGTTCAGCAGGCCGATATCATTCCGAGCATCATGGATTATCTGCATGTGCCCGATACGTTCCGTTGCTTCGGTAACAGCATTTTCAACGCATCCGAACCGCATTTTGCATACCATCACGAACAGGGCTTTTATGAGCTGATCGAAGACCATGCATTGCTACAGTTTGATGGAACCCAGGTAATAGGGTTTTATGATCTGCTGAAAGATCCGTTGCAACGAACCAACCGGATGGGCGGAGATGATCCCCGTGAACAAAAGCTGTTACTGCGTCTCAAGGCCGTGATTCAAACGTATCATCACGCCATGATCACCAATCAGTTGCATTAAAAAAATAGTAATATTTTAAGAAAGAGGAACCTGAGTTATTACTCACGCTCGGCGCTGGCATCATCCCACAACTCATCCTCATGTTCTTTAATGATGCGGATGTCTTTCACATTGAGTTGCATGGTGGTGATGTCGCGGAAGGTGTTCTCTTCAATGGTATAACACATGGCAAAACGGTTGCCTGCCTTGATCTGTCCGAAGTACTCGCCCAGTCCGAAGCCAATGGCATCAAACGTAGTGGTGCAGTCTTCCTGTTTTACGTGCAGTTTCAGATGGTTGTTGCCCACAATGCGGGTTTGTCCGGCATCGAACAAATTGGTACTCATGAACACCGGTTTCATATTCTCGGGTCCGAACGGTTCCATTTGGGTAATGATGCGGTAGAATCGGGGTGTGATATCGGTGAATGAAACGTGCACATCGTATTCCACTTCCGGGTAAAGGCTGCGCTGGGTGATGGTAGAGGCCACTACCTCTTCAAATTTTTTCTTGAACGAAGGCACCTTGTCAATTTCAAGGGTCATGCCGGCCGCATACTGATGACCGCCAAACTGTATCAGCTCCGAGCTGCATTTTTCCAGAGCTTCATACAGGTTGAATCCGTTTACACTGCGGGCACTGCCCACGGCTTTGCCGTTACTGGCGGTAAGGATCACGGTAGGCCGGTAATATTTTTCGATCACGCGGCTGGCTACGATACCGATCACACCTTTGTGCCAGTCTTCTTTATATAATACGTTGCTGCGTTTACCTTCGGCATCATTTTCCGCAACCATCTGCAGGGCTTCCAGCGTAATGCTGCGGTCGAAATGCTTGCGGTCGTCGTTGGTTTCGTTGAGGCCTTTGGCCAGGGTACGGGCTTCATCCACACTGTCGGAGATCATCACATGCACGGCATGCTTGGCATCGGCCAGTCGTCCGGCGGCGTTGATGCGCGGTCCGATACCGAACACCAGATCACTCACGCTGTAGTCTTCCTTCTGCATGTAGCATTCCAGAATGGCATGCAATCCCGGCAGAGGCGTTTTGCGCAACTGACGGATACCGTAGTAGGCGAGTATGCGGTTCTCTCCGGTGATATGCACCAGGTCGCTGGCGATGCTCACGGCTACCAGTTGCATATAACGTTGCCATGTATCATCATCCATGCCTTTGCTTTGGGCATAGGCCTGAATGAGTTTGAAGCCGATACCGCAACCGCTCAGTTCTTTGTACGGATACGGGCAATCGGCCCGCTTCGGGTCGAGCACGGCCACAGCATCGGGCAGGCTATCGCCCGGAAGGTGATGGTCGCAGATGATGAAGTCGACACCCAGCGATTTGGCCAGATCTACCTTGTCGATGGATTTGATGCCGCAATCGAGGGCGATGATGAGTTTGAACCCGTTATGTCCGGCATATTCCACGCCTTTGGTAGAGATGCCATACCCTTCGATGTGACGGTCGGGGATGTAGAATTCGATGTGCGGGTGGATGCTTTTGAAGAACATGTAGGTGAGTGCCACCGAAGTGGTACCATCCACATCATAATCACCGTAGATCAGGATCTTTTCCTCACGGGCAATGGCACCTTCAATACGTTCGAGGGCTTCGCTCATGCCACGCATAAGCAGCGGGTCGTGCAACTGGGAAAGTTCAGGGCGAAAAAACTGCTTGGCCAGGTCGTAATTGACCAAACCGCGCTGGGCCAGAATTGTACTAATTACCGTAGAAATATTCAACTCCTCTGCAAGGGAGCGTACCACATTCGCTTCAGGCAATGGTTTAGCCACCCATCGTTTTTTCACATGCATACCACCATTTATTTTTTGGTAAAAGTACAAAAATTAGAGGCTGTTTTACGAATCCGGGCCCTTTTCCATTCGTTAAAGTGCATTTTCAGGGGCAATTCCGGTACTTTTGCCGCCTTATACTATTGCATGAACAGGAATATCATTGCATTGCCTGAAGGCAGCTATACCGTGGGTCTGGATAAAATATTCGTTCCTTTCGATGCATCGGTCGATTCCATGAAGGACCGGCCCGCGAGCCTGCTGGTAGAGATACAACCCTTTTGTGTTCGCACCGCTTCAGGGGCCTATGTGCTGTGCGATACCGGACTGGGATACACAACCCCCGAAGGCACACTGAAGCTGCACGAACAACTGGGCAAACACGGAATACACCCCCATGATATCAGCAAGGTGTTGCTGACGCATCTGCATTTCGATCATACCGGAGGGGCCGTGATGCATCAGGGTGATACCCTGATACCCGCGTTCCCCCATGCCGTGTATTATGTGCAGCAGGGCGAATATGAAAAGGCGGTTTCCACACCTTCCAAATCGTACCACAGGAATATTATCGATACCCTGCATCAGTCGGGTCAGCTTGAGTTGTTACGGGGCGATGGAAAGATCAATGAAGAGATCGCCTTCGAGATCAGTGGCGGGCATACCGAATACCATCAGGTATTTATCATTAACACAGATGAAGGGATCTGTTTTTTCGGGGGCGATGTATTGCCCGACATGTATCAGCTGATGCGCCGCTTCATTGCCAAATATGATTTCGACGGAAAGGCGAGTGCCGAAAAACGGATCGAATACGGACACCGGAGCATTGCTCAAAACAGCACCTTGCTTTTTTACCACAGTCTTCGCATTCCCTTCACTCAGGTGCAGTATACCGAAGTAGGTTTCCGGGTGAAGGAATCCGGGTAAATCCGTCACCGGAGTTCAAACCCTTTATTACCTTCTACACAGTCTTTAATTTCTATGTAACAAAAGTTACACAACCCCTCTTTTTTCGGTGATAGTTATCACGTGATGCGGTGACTGCAATCATGTACTGTGGCTGTTTACAGGTATAATTTTGAACTGTAAATCACACCACAATTTAAATACTCCATAGCATGAAACGTTTAGTAATATTAGGAGCCGGCACCGCAGGAACGATGATGGCCAACCACATGAACCATGAATTGAAAAAGGAACACTGGGAGATATCGATCATTGATGAACGCACCAAACATTATTACCAGCCCGGGTATCTGTTTCTTCCGTTCGATATTTACAAACCGGAGGATATTGTAAAAAATATCGAAGAGTTCATTCCAAAAGGAGTGAACCTGATCCGCAGTAAAATTGACCGGGTATTGCCGAATGAAAATACCGTCATTCTTGCCGATGGAGGGAAAATTGATTACGATGTTCTCATCGTAGCCACCGGCGCCCGCATTGCACCGGAAGAAATTGCCGGCATGGGAGAGGAAGAATGGCATAGAAGCGTATTCGACTTTTACACCTTCGAAGGCGCACTGGCCCTTCGCGACAAATTACGCACCTGGGAAGGGGGCAAACTGGTGGTACATATCACCGAGATGCCGATCAAGTGCCCGGTAGCTCCGCTGGAATTCGCCTTCCTGGCCGATTCATTCTTCAAACATAAAAACATGCGCGACAAGGTAGAGATCACCTATGTGACCCCGCTGAGCGGCGCATTCACCAAGCCAAAGGCCACACAGGCCCTCGATCACCTGCTGGAAGAGAAACAGATCCGTATTGAAACCGACTTTGCCATTGAACGGGTGGATAATGCACGTCGTGTCATTGTTGACTATTCAGGCAAGGAAGTGCCTTTCGATCTGCTCGTGACCGTACCTACCAACAAGGGCGATGATATGATCGGCCGCTCGGGTTTGGGCGATGAGTTGAACTATGTGCCAACCCATAAAGCCACCCTGCAGTCACAGGCACATCAGAACATCTTTGTGCTGGGCGATGCGTCGAATATTCCGGCTTCCAAAGCCGGATCGGTGGCCCACTTTGAAGCTGAGATCCTCACCGAGAACATTCTCCGTTTTATTCACGGCGAACCACTCAACGCCGAGTTCGACGGACATGCCAACTGCTTTATCGAAACCGGCAACGGAAAAGCGTTACTCATTGATTTCAATTATACCCATGAACCGGTGGAAGGCAGCTTCCCGTTCCCGGGCATTGGCCCGCTGCGCTTGCTGAAGGAAAGCCGTATCAACCATATGGGAAAACTGGCCTTCCGGTGGATATACTGGAACATGCTGCTGAAAGGAACACACATACCTTTTGTTTCCACCCACATGCAGGAGGCCGGCAAACACTATGAAGAACACGTACACTAATTTAATCACCATAACCCCTAAATATTATGACACTTACTAAAATCATTGGAGAAAAAATGATCTCCGTTAACGAAGAAGGATACCTCACCGATTTCAATCAATGGGATAAACAGGTAGCTGAAAATTTGGCCAAAGAAGCCAATCTCGATCTTACCCAACGGCACTGGGATGTGATCCGCTTCCTTCAGGATCAGCATCAAAAAGAAGTGGCCCTTAATATCCGCAAGGTGGGCAGCAGCGGCGTGGTCGACATCAAAGAATTTTATCAGCTGTTTCCTCAGGGACCGCTGAAAACCGCTACCAAAATTGCCGGCATTCCGAAACCTGCCAGCTGCATTTAATTTTAACTATTAAACCGATTACGAGTATGAACGAATTTAAGGGAGAAGTACGAAAGATGATGATCATCGTATCCAAAGCCACACTTGAGAATGTATACGCGGCCTTTATACTGGCCAACGGTGCCCGCTCTGAAGGGATTGAAGCGGAAATGTTCTTTACCTTTTTTGGTCTGGAGGCCGTACATAAAAAGAAACTGGAACACCTGCATGTGGCCACCGTGGGAAACCCGGCCATGCACATTCCTACCATGCTGGGTGGATTGCCCGGCATGGAAGCGCTGGCCACTACCATGATGGAAAAAGAGATGGAGAAACTCGATATTCCGCCGGTTCATGAATTCCTTGATATTTTATCGGCTTCCGGCGTGCGGCTCTGGGCATGCAAACTGGCCATGGAAATGTTTCATTACAAAAAAGAAGACTTGTATGAAGGACTGGAAGGTGTGCTTACCGTAGGTGATTTTTATCACCGTTCAGAAGGATTGGGCACCCATATTCTTTTCATATAGGTACAGGGGTAAAGTATTTTTCGTGTGAAGGAGTGCAGGCGGTGGCCGGTACTCCTTTTTTTATGCGCTTGGCCGGTGTAACGCCTGTTTCTGTTATTCAGTAAACAGCTGATTCTCATAGCACCGCTTGAGAAACAAATGCACGCACCATTAAATTCCCGTTAAATAGAACCTGCCGGTAAACCAACCGTTGCTATTATATGTCTTATTGCTATAATTCTTATACCTTTGTACCCTTAATTGTAAAGTCATGACAAACCACACCTTATTTTTAATTGGTAATCTTGGTACCTCTGAGATTATTGTTATTCTCCTGGTTGTATTATTATTGTTCGGGGGTAAGAAAATTCCTGAATTAATGAAAGGGATTGGTCAGGGTATGCGTGAATTCAATAATGCGAAGAACAATGTGAAATCGCAGATTGAAGACGGCATGCGCGAGCAGCCAAAACAGGAAGAAGAAAAGAAGTAAGGTTCCCCGCCTTATTTCTATGCAAAGGGAGAATCGAAATCCCTCAGCCTCGGGTTATGTTTGTCTTTTTCCGATAATATCGGATCGGTTACGCCCCAGTTTATTTTCAGGTCCTCATCGCACCACAGGATGCCGCCTTCACTGGCTTTGTTATACACGCCCGTGCATTTGTAGCTGAACAGGGTCTTATCTTCCAGTGTAGAGAATCCGTGCGCAAAGCCTTCCGGTATCCACAGCATCTTAAAATTCTGTTCCGTGAGTTCAATGGCATACGATTGTCCGTAGGTCTTCGACGATTTCCGGATATCCACCACCACATCGAGCACGGCTCCCCGCACTACCCGCACCAGTTTTCCCTGGGCAAAAGGCGGGGCCTGAAAATGCAAACCCCGTAAAGCGCCTTTATGGCTCATGCTCTGGTTGTCCTGCACAAAGCGAACATCGAGTCCGTGGGCATGAAACACCCCTTCGTTGTACGATTCAAAAAAATACCCCCGGGCATCGCCGAATACGCTGGGTTCAATAAGCATCAATCCATCAAATCCGGTTTCAATAAATTTCACAGTATAAACAAATTAGGTTCAGAGAAGAGTATTACGTTAGCATACCGCCACATACGGTAAGTGTTTGTCCGGTGATATAGCTGCTCATATCGCTGCCCAGGAACACACAGGCATTGGCCACATCATCCGAGGTTCCGGCCCGTTTCAGCGGAATGGTTTCGAGCCATCCTTTCACCACATCCTGATTCAGTTTCTCGGTCATTTCCGTGGCGATGAATCCCGGTGCCACGGCGTTGCAACGGATGCCCCGGCTGCCCAGTTCAAGGGCCACCGACTTGGTGAAGCCGATCATACCGGCCTTGCTGGCCGCGTAGTTGGCTTGTCCGGCATTGCCTTTAATGCCTACCACCGAGGTAATGTTGATGATGCTGCCGCTGCGTTGTTTCATCATAATTTTGGTGATGGCCTTGGTGGTATTGAATACCGATTTCAGATTCACCCGTATCACCTCATCCCATTGTTCTTCCGTCATGCGCATCAGCAGGGTATCCTTGGTGATGCCGGCATTGTTCACCAGCACATCAATTTTACCGAAGTCGGCCGCCACGGCATTGATCAGTTCTTCTGCCTGCTTGGCATCACTGGCATCGCTGCGGTATCCTTTGGCTTTGATGCCGAAGGCACTGAGTTCTGTTTCAAGCGCCATGCCCTGTTCAACGGATGACAGGTACGTGAAGGCAACATTCGCACCCTGCAGGGCAAACTGTGTGGCAATACCGCGCCCGATGCCTTTGGAGGCTCCGGTGATAAGGGCTACTTTGTCGTGTAGAAGTTTCATAGGTTATAGACGTATAGGAAATGAAAAGAATTATTTTTTGGGTACTGATTTTTTGTTGAGATACACATACAGTACTTCATGAATGGAACTGTAGGTGTCGAGCTTGCTGAGGTCGAGCAGCGACTTCACGAACCATTTGATCTCGGTGATATCTTCTTCCGTTTGGGGGACAATCTTTTCTTCACTGCTGCATTTCATGGCAAACCAGTGCGATACCTTCAGCACATTTTTCTGGGGCATGTAAAAGGTGTGGTAGGTGGTGAGCAGTTTGGGTCCGGTTTCCACCTGCTTAATGCCACATTCCTCCATTACCTCGCGCCGGGCCGCCTGTGCCTCCGATTCCCCTTCTTCTATTCGGCCCTTGGGCAGATCCCAGCAGCCCTTGCGGTGAATGAGCAGCACCTGCTGTAATTCATTCTCCACCACGCCACCGGCTGCCTCTACTATATCGTAATGGCTGCAGAATTTTTCGAATGCGCCTACTGCGCTGGAAGCATGCAGTATGAGTCCTTTGTGCTTATTGCTGTTTACAAACTCACGGGTGATCTTGCCAATATATTCCGCATTGTCGTTGTAATGATGCAGGTAGGAGGTATCGCTGATCATCAAATCCCAGTCATCGGTGATGATGAAGGGTTTGTTGTTTATATATATGGTGTACATCAAAACAGCGATAAAAGTATTGTTTATTTCAGGATCTTCAAACTTAAATCGAGCGATTTCACGGAATGCGTGAGTGCGCCTACCGAAATAAAATCCACACCGGTTTCGGCATAACTTTTCAGGGTGTCGAAGGTGATGCCTCCGCTGGCTTCGGTTTCGTATTTCTTGCCGATCAACGCCACGGCTTCCTTCACGGCTTCGGGGGTGAAGTTGTCGAGCATAATGCGGTCCACCAGACCGGTGGCAAGCACCTGTTTCACCTCATCGAGGGAGCGGGTCTCTACTTCAATTTTCAGTTTTGGATCCACCCATTGACGGTAGGTATGGGCCTTGGTAATGGCAGCTTGTATACCACCGGCTGCATCAATATGATTGTCTTTGAGCATGATCATATCGTACAGGCCCACGCGGTGGTTGGTACCTCCACCGATAGCCACGGCCCATTTCTCCAGAAGCCGCAAACCGGGAGTTGTTTTCCGGGTATCGAGTACCCGGCACGAGGTGTCTTTTATGAGGTCGCAGTATTTGCGGGTTACCGTGGCAATGCCGCTGAGACGCTGCATATAATTCAGCACCAGTCGCTCGGCTTTCAGTATGCTGTGTGTGCGTCCCTGCAGGTACAGGGCTTCATCGCCTTTCACCACCGCATCGCCGTCCTTTTTCAGTTCCGTTACCTTGAGGTCCGGGTCCACCATGGTGATGATGACGCGGGCCAGGGCCATGCCGGCGAGTATGCCGTTTTCCTTAACCCGCAGCACCGCCTTGTCTTCCTTGTCGGACGGAATACAGCTGAGGCTGCTGTGATCCCCGTCGCGTATGTCTTCATTCAGGGCAATGGCAATATGCTGACGGATCTCGTAATTGGAGGTAATATCTAAATACATGTTGGATTGATTTGTGCCGCGCGGGAAGGGTGAGTTCACACACCGGCCGGGCAAAGATAATCAAAGCAAGGGGTATGGAAGGAGGGAAGCCGGGAAGTTCATGCCGGCGATAGAATGCGCGGCATCTGCAGTACGCAGGGTTCTCAAAATGTAGGGAACGTATTGTTCGAATGTGTGTATGCCCTCATACAGTGGAGGAATAAAAGGGCAATAATAAAAAACTAAAAGACAGGATCTATGCGAAGGGAGCAGACCTGAATGGGTTTCTTCTAGGGGTTAATTGATTTTTACCAGTTTTTGTTTTATAGGGGTTTCTCCTTCTTTTTTAATTTCTACAAAGTAAATTCCGGCTGGCAGATCGCTTACATCTACCGTACCATCGGGTGCGGGGGAATATTCATGGTCTTGCTGCCCTGATGGGGTAAATAATTTCACCCGGTAATCAGCCTGGCCAGGCAAGCCTATGTTGAACATACCTTTTGTGGGGTTCGGGTACAGGTTTTGAGCTATTTCAGTTGCATTAAGCCTCACTCCATCGGTTTCCTCCAGGGGGAGCATGTAACTGTAATACTTGTCTTTAAAATAAAACGTATGCCAAATGGACTGTATTTGATAAGCCGAGCCACAAGTAAATTTGCGTTGTTTAATTAAGTTGAAATCCTCATCAAAGGTAAGCAGTAAATTTCCTCGAGTGGTATCGGAAAACAGGCACAACATATACCATTTATTGTAGTACTTAATAGTTGCACTTTTAATCTGACTAATTACTAAACTAAGTAGATTTTTTGCAATGTTTGTTTCCCCTTCCTTGATTAGTGTAAGATTGGTATCATAAATTTTAAAAACAGCAATGAAGTCATTATACAAGATATCGTGATTATAGTGTTTTATGGTAGTAACATAAACCATATCCGAATCGGGACTCAGGGCAAACGTTAGCGGAAGGCTGGCAGGAAATGTGTCCTGTGTAGTATTGCTGTAAAGCACATTCAATCCAGTATCCATTTTATCCAGTTTGTATGTATAATTATTAGAAAAATCCCAATTATTATAAAATAAATGATAAAGGGTATTGTTCTTTCCCTTCATTAACCGGTGGTTTTGACGGTTGTTACTTAATTCGATAGGCACTTGCTTTAGTAAATGAAAAGCCGTATCATATACTTTATAATAATTATCAAACAAATAACTAACAGATGTTGTTTCACAATAGGCTACAACATAATGATTGTTTATAAATTCAACATCAAAAGAATTATTACTATGATATAATTTTTTTGAGACAAAAAAGCCCGTATTAACAACGGTTTTGGTTTTAAAATTGTACCTGAGGCAACCCAATGAATCATAATTCGGTGTGTAAGGGTTATACCTTTCATAGAAAACCAATGCCTCATCTTCAAGATTGAATACCTTCAAAATTTTTATGATATAGGTTAAATTAAATGAAGAGAAAACAGGAATTGTATCCAGTGGATTATTCCGGCTGCTGAGGTGAACAAAGCTCACAAAAGCTGTATCCAGTGAAAACCAGGAACCACTTTGAAGTATGGTATAGGTATTTGCCCCCCGGTTAAAAATATAATTTTCATCATTATAAATTAAATTTGTCGTTATGGGTGCAGGTCTTTTATAAATCACCGGTGCCTGAGCCCAACAAAAAAGAGAAAAGGCCAATTGAATGAGCAGTAGTTTTATTTTCATGGGGGAAAATGAATACCTTTAGAATAACACAAATATATTCTTTTACGGAAAGCAGCCAATAAATCCTGCAAAACTTTGAGCCTTAGTGAAGCAAGAACACCGGGGATCTACTCTGTCGGCCAGCCCGGCGCTTGACCGTGGGACAAAAAAAATACCGGTCCTTGCAGGACCGGTATCCGGTTTAAAGGCTGTATATTTTCTAAAGATTTTCTATTTTCAGTTCACTGATGGTTTTTTGTGCCCCCGCGTCTTTTATGAACACGTACACTTTGAAAGTTCCCCGCGAGGTGCTGAGTTTTCCCACCATGTATTTCCCGTTGCCTCCGGCCCCCTGATGCTCAATGCTGAATGCGGTGGGCGGGTTGCTGTCGAAGAAGTTTTTCAGTACGATCTCGGCCTGCGACTTACTGTACTGATCGTCGGAAGAGGGGAGAACCACATCTACGTTGGCACCAAAGTATTTCGAAATCTCTTTCACATTGCCGGCACGGAAGGAGGCAGCCAGTTCGGTAAAGATCTCCTGCTCGGTTTTTAACGGATCGGTGTTGCCTGTTACTGTATTGTACATACAGAGCAGAAGAACAAGGGGGAGGGCTAAAAATTTCATTTCCCGGTGAGCGATTTAAAGGGCGGTTCTGCAAGTATACTAATAATCAAACAGAACAAACCGATGAGGAGATTGCCATTTCTGTGCCAAAATTGGGACCGCCCCCATAATTTATAAATTTTGGAAGGGTATAAAATTTATTCCCTTATTTTGAAGTCATGAATAAGAAAGTGATTCTTCTGGTTCTGGATGGATGGGGAAAAGGCGATAAAAGCCGCAGCGACGCCATTTACAATGCCCGAACCCCGTTCGTGAATTCCCTGTACAATACGCGCCCCAACAGCGTTTTAACCACGTTTGGCGAATCGGTGGGGCTGCCCGAAGGGCAAATGGGCAACTCGGAAGTGGGGCACATGAACATAGGTGCCGGACGCGTGGTGTACCAGATGCTGGTGAAGATCAACCGCTCGTTTAAAACCGATGCCATCGCCACCAACCCGGTTATAAAAAATATGCTGGACTATGCCCGTGCAAACGGTAAAAAAGTGCATCTGATGGGTTTAGTGTCCAATGGCGGTGTACACAGCAGCATCGAACACCTGAAAGGACTCATCGGCCTGCTTTCCAAAGAGAACATCCCCGGGGTATATCTGCACGCCTTCCTCGACGGGCGCGATACCGACCCCAAAAGCGGTACCGGCTTCCTCCGCGAGGTCACCGATTACATGCAGGAACATACCGGCACCCTGGCCTCGGTGGTAGGACGCTACTATGCCATGGACCGCGACAAACGCTGGGAACGCATTAAAAAAGCCTACGACCTCATGGTGCACGGCACCGGCACCCCGGTGACCGATTCCGTAAAAGCTATAGAAGACTCCTATGCCGCCGGCGTCACCGATGAATTCATGCTTCCCCTGGTGATGACCGATGCAAATGGAAATCCCGTGGCCCGCATCGAAGAAGGGGATGTGGTGATCAATTTCAACTTCCGCACCGACCGTGGACGTGAAATTACCATGGCCCTCACCCAGCAGGCTTTCCCGGAACAGGACATGAAGCCCCTGGCCTTGCATTACCTCACCCTCACCCGGTACGACGATACCTATAAGAATGTACATGTAGTATTCGAGAACGAAGACCTCACCCTTACCCTGGGTGAGTTGCTGGCCAATAACGGGAAGAAACAATTGCGCATGGCAGAAACGGAAAAGTATCCGCACGTCACCTTCTTCTTCAGCGGGGGCCGTGAAGAACCCTTCCCCGGTGAAGAACGCATCATGTGCCCTTCTCCCAAAGTGGCCACCTACGACCTGCAGCCCGAGATGAGTGCTGCCTGCCTTCGCGACAATATTCTGAAGGTGATCCCCGAGCAGAAATTCGATTTTATTGTGCTCAATTTTGCCAACCCCGACATGGTGGGACATACCGGTGTGTACGAAGCCGTACAAAAGGCGGTGGAAACCGTGGATGCCTGTACGAAAGACATCGTGGAAGCCGGTTTGAAGAACGGGTACGAATTCATCATCATTGCCGACCACGGCAACGCCGATTATATGATAAACCCCGATGGTACACCTAATACGGCTCACAGCATGAATCCCGTTCCCTGCATTTATGTAGGCAGCGAAAATATACAGCTGTCCAACGGCAAGCTGGCCGATGTGGCCCCTACCATCCTTCAGCTGATGGGTATTCCGCAACCCGAGATCATGGACGGAACGCCGTTGTTTTAATTAATACACGAAGTCACAAGGAAAGTAATTATGACGAAGCTCTTTAAAAAAGTACTTATTGCCAACCGCGGTGAAATTGCCATCCGCGTAATGCGGGCCTGCAAGGAAATGGGCATTGCCACGGTGGCCGTATACAGCGATGCCGACCGCAACGCCCTGCATGTGCGTTATGCCGATGAGGCCGTGCACCTGGGTCCTCCACCCAGCAAGGAATCGTACCTGCTGGGCGATAAAATCATTGCCGAGGCCCTGCGCACCGGCGCCGATGCCATTCATCCCGGATACGGTTTCCTCAGCGAGAATGCCGACTTCGCCGATGCGGTGCAGAAGGCCGGACTCACCCTCATTGGTCCTTCGCCCGAGGCCATGCGCATTATGGGCAGCAAGCTGGGCGCCAAGGCCGCCGTTAAAAATTACAATATCCCCATGGTACCCGGTGTGAATGAAGCCATCACCGATGTAGCCGCTGCTAAAAAAGTAGCCTCGGAAGTAGGGTTTCCCATCCTCATCAAAGCCTCGGCCGGAGGCGGGGGAAAAGGGATGCGGGTGGTGAATGATGAAAATGAATTTGAATCGCAGATGCAGATGGCCGTGAGTGAAGCCACCGCCGCCTTCGGCGACGGAGCCGTGTTCATAGAGAAGTATGTGGCGCGTCCGCGGCATATCGAGTTTCAGATACTGGGCGACACCCATGGCAATATCGTGCACCTCTTCGAGCGGGAATGCAGCATACAACGCCGGCATCAGAAGCTGGTGGAAGAGGCCCCTTCGGGCATACTCACCCCCGAACTGCGGGAACGCATGGGCAAGGCAGCCACCGATGTGGCCCGTGCCTGCGGCTATATTGGCGCCGGTACCGTAGAGTTCCTCATGGATGAGAAACTGAATTTCTATTTTCTGGAGATGAACACAAGACTGCAGGTAGAACACCCGGTAACCGAACAGATCACCGGCATCGACCTGGTGAAGGCCCAGATACGGGTGGCCCAGGGCGAAAAACTGTGGTTCACCCAGGACGAATTAAAGATCAACGGGCATAGTATTGAGTTACGTGTATGCGCCGAAGATCCGGCCAACAACTTCCTGCCCGATATCGGCACCCTGCATACCTACCGCCTGCCCCAGGGCTACGGCATACGGGTGGATGATGCCTACGAAGAAGGCATGGCCATTCCTATTTACTATGATCCCATGATCGCCAAGCTGATTGTGCATGCAGGTTCCCGACAGGAAGCCATTGATCGCCTCAAGCGGGCCATCAGCGATTACCATATCAGCGGCATCGCCACCACCTTGCCCTTCGGCACCTTTGTAATGAATCATCCGGCCTTCATCAGCGCCGACTTCGATACCCGTTTCATCGAGAATTATTTCAAACCGGAAATGCTGCATGCCGAACCCAATGAAGCAGAGTTGCAGGTAGCGGCCATCATTGCCGCGCAACTCATGCAAAAGAAACCCGCGGCTTCGGCCACGGCTTCTTCGGCGAACACCACCGAACAACGCTGGGTACAAAACCGCAAGCAGTTGCGGTAGGAGGGAAGGGAATATACCGTTTCGGGAATAGTCTTTTTATTTCAAATCAAATAGTGTCTGCGGGTGCATACACCATATCGTACCGGTGCAGGCCGGGGCCATAGGCGTCGTTCGTTATTTTGGTAACCGTAAAACCAAACTTCTCAAAAAACCGGTAACAATGCTGCGACGTATCGAGGGTGATGCTGCATGCCGGGGCCGTTTCTTTTATTTTTTGGATCCGGTATTCGAGCAGCTTATTTCCGTATCCTTTTTTATGTTCGCTGCGTAGTATCATGCCCCATACCATATTGGCCCTTGCTTCGGCAGCAGGAATATAATAGCCGGCACAGCCCACTATCTTTCCCTCGTGTTCCAGCACGTAATACGTTTCGGTGGCATTGGAGGCAAAGGCTTTTTCGCGCCGGTCCTTCGCATCCAGCCAGTGATATAAACCGGTAATTTCATCGGAATCAAAATACAGGGGCACGTTGCTGTGGAAGATGCCAATGCAGGCTTCCCGGTCGGCAGGGCGGTAGTTGCGTATATTCATTTTTGTATCTTATTTTTTTGCAATGAACCATTCGAACCAGGCCGTGAGCACCTTGGTATGTTGTGCATCAAAAAGTTCGCATTTCGTTTTCAGCAGGGTGCGGTTCTTTTCCTGTAAGGTATGCAGCGCTTCCGCTACGCCGGTGGGTCCGAAGGCACAACGCGAATACAGGGTGCCCCGGGCGGCGGTATGGTATTTCACTTCGGTGCTGCGTACCACCGGAACATATTCGCTGGCATGTTCCTGAAAGGCCTGCAGTAAAAACTCCCCGGCGCTGGCCTCGGCCAGGGCCAGCTGCACGCAGGCATGCCAGGTGCCGATATGGTTGAGGCACTCGGGTTTTTCATCCATCACAAAAAGCGCGTCGCCGGTGGCGGACCTTTGTATGTTCAGGAATTGATGAAAGGGGATCTTCAGTATATCCATACGTTTAGATGTGTTCGGTGGTGATGGTTTCATTCAGGGCCGTGCCCAGGTGGTGGCCCATGCTGAAACAGGCCTGAAGCAGGTAGCCTCCGGTGGGGGCATCCCAGTCGAGCATTTCGCCGATGACATAATGCCCCGGCAGTTTTTTCAGCTGATAGGTTTCATCCACTTCGTCCAGGGCGATGCCGCCCACGGTGGAGATGCTTTCATCGATGGGCGCCAGGCCGGTGACCGTTACGGGGAGGTGTTTAATTTTCTCCGACAGCACCCGGGCATTCGTATATTCTTCTTTGGTGAGCAAGCCTTTCAGCAGGGCCACCTGCACCTTGTTCAGTTTCACCTGTTCTTTCAGCAGGGTCGAGATCGGTGTATTACCGGGGGCCGAGAGGCGGGCAAATATTTCCTCCATACTCAGGGTAGGTTTGAGATCGATGTAGAGGGTGGCGCGTTGGGACTCGTTCAGTTCCCTGCGCAGCTCGGGGCTGAGGGCATACACGGCGCCCCCTTCCAGCCCCAGGCGGGTTATCACCATTTCGCCGGTGGCGGTGCGTGTGCCACAGGAAACAGAACTATTTTTCAGTGCCTGTCCTTCGCAGGGTTGGAGTATAGCCTCCGGCCAGGATACGCGGCAGGCGGCGTTCGAGGCCTGAAAGGGCAGGGTGCGTATATTTTTTTCTTCAAAGAAGGTTGTCCATTGTCCGGTGCTGCCGGTGATGCTCCAGCTGGCCCCGCCCAGGGCAAACACCGTGATATCGGAGGTGACCGTGAGGGTGTCCCCTTCGTGGCGGAACAGGAGATGGCCCGAGGGGTTCCAGCCCACCCATTCGTGGCGGGTTTTGATATGCACGTTTTTCTGTTTCAGGTGGGCAAGGATGGCATTGAGCACGGCAATGGGTTTGATGCCGGGCAGGGGGTATATTTTATTACTGGAGCCGGTGCGGGTTTCGATGCCGAGGCTTTGCAGCCAGGCTTGCAGGTGCCGGTTGGTGAAGGCGAGCAGGGCGGGTTGCAGAAAGGATGCCGGGGTGTAGCGGGTGATGAAGCGTTCCATGGGTTCGGCATGGGTGAGGTTGAGGCCCCCGTCGCCGGCAACGAGGAACTTACGGGCCGGGGCCGTGTTGCGTTCATAGATCGTTACCGAGAACCGGGCCTCGTGTAGGGTAGAGGCCAGCATAAGGGCGGCCGGTCCGCTCCCGATAATGGAGATGGTTTTTTTCATGAACAAATTCCGGGAGCGTGTCTGCCAATCCAGAGGCAATTTAGCATAAAGTTGAAGTATGGAGCCATACAAAACGCGATGCCCTTGCCCGAAGCACGTGGCAAATGGCACACACTAAAAATCATTTCGGACTAAAAACAGCTGAGAAAATCCGATTGGTATGCCATTATAAGTTTTGAAGCAGTTTCCCGGTTTGGGCATCCCAGATTTTTGCAGTCTGATCCGCGGAAGCGGTTAATACTTTATTTCCATCGGGACTAAAAACAGATGATTTAACCTCATTAGTATGCCCTTCCAGGCTATGAAGCAGTTTCCCGGTTTGGGCATCCCAGATTTTTACAGTTTTATCATATGAAGTAGTTAGCACTTTATTTCCATCCGGACTAAAAACAGCAGATGTAACCCAATTGGTATGACTTTCCATGCTATGAATCAGTTTCCCGGTTTGGGCATCCCAGATTTTTGCAGTATTATCAGAAGAAGCGGTTAGTACTTTATTTCCATCCGAACTGAAAATAGCCGAGTGAATTTGAGCAGTATGCCCTTCCAGGCTTTGAAGTAGTTTCCCGGTATGAGCATCCCATATTTTTATAGTTGTATCCTTAGAAGCTGTAAGTACTTTTTTTCCATCTGGACTGAAAACAGCTTTTCCAAAATAAAATGTTTCGCCTTCAAAACTTTGAAGGATTTGCCCGGTTTGCACATCCCAGATTCTTGCGGTATTATCCCCGGAAGTTGTAAGTACCTTATTTCCGTCCGGACTGAAAACAGCTGAGCTAACCCATAGAGTATGTCCTTTTAAACTTTGCAGCAGTTTTCCGGTTTTAGCATCCCAAAGTTTTGCCGTATTATCATATGAGGCAGTTAGCACTTTATTTCCATCCGGACTAAAAACAGCTGAGGTAATCCGAATTGTATGCCCTTTTAAGCTTCTAAGCAGTTTCCCGGTTTGGGCATCCCAGAGTTTTGCAGTTTTATCATATGAAGCAGTTAGCACTATATTTCCATCCGGACTAAAAACAGCTGAAGTAACCCAATCCGAATGCCCTTCCAGGCTTAACAGAAGTTTCCCGGTTTGCACATCCCAGAGCTTTGCCGTATTATCATCTGAAGCGGTTAACACTTTTTTACCATCCAGGCTAAAAACAGCGGAGCTAACATTAGCTGTATGTCCAATCGGCAACCTCAATTTAGGCTTCTGGGCAGAAAGATTTATTGCCGGTAAGAGAAGTAGGAGCATCAATCCTACAAACGGGATATTCGCAGTGGTAGTGTTAATTTTCATACCTTAGTTTTCACCTCAGATTTCGCATTTGCTATAATGCTGTAAAGTTACCCTTTTCCCCATACTAATTCCTAAACCCCATTGAAATCCTCACCCTGAAAAGAAAGCAAGTAGCTATTCCTTTTTACCGGATAAATGGTAATACTAGTGAAGCGAAATGAATAAAGGATATTATTTTTACAGCAGAACCCCATTCGAATCATCCTATGACCGACTTCACCTCAGTAATGCATCAGGTTACCCATTTTTATGAACTGGTGGCAACACCGTATCATGGAATAGTAAATGCCATTTGCTGGACCCGTGAACTGAACTGTGATTTTTCGGAGATCGTTGCTCAGTTCACCCATGAAGAAAACATCCTGGTTATTGATGAAGAAGCATTACTGTCCCTGGCCTTAAGCGAACAAGGACAACTGGCAAGAGAAGTTATACTTGGCGACCTTCGCATGCTGAACGGGATCGGGGCTACCCCTGTTTTGAACGTAATAAAAAACTACGAAAGGGATGAAAACTTTCCCCTTTTCCCTACCGACGTGTATTCATTTCATGCCGACAGGGCACCGATTCCAACCGATACTTATTTATGTACCTATTACGGAGCGGCCAGTGAGATACTGCCCAATGCACAGGCCGAATTAAAAGTGCTTGTTCCGGAAATACGGGAGGAACTAAAAAAGCAGTATCACGGACCGGAAGAAGGCTTTGAAACCTTTTTGAAAGAACAATCTTTTGATCTTCATTACCGTGCCATGCCGGAGGCGAAGCTCATTAACTTAGGGAATGGTCATGTATGGAAACTAGCCGTGGACCATCCGGAACTTAAAGTGCCCCCATGCATTCACCGTGCACCTCGTGAAAACCCGGGTGAATACCGTTTGTTATTAATTTGTTGATGAATGCTGCCTTACTTTGGGTGTGAGTCATGGAGCAACGTCATTACTGATTGTATTGCAATGGATTAATAATGCTGATGTAAAACGCCTACGAATACCCAATCCCCTGCTGTGGGTGAACCCTGGTTTCTGTTTTTCGTGGGTTCCTTTTGCCCGTATGCAACCGACCGCATCTACCCGTATTTTTCATGGCACCCGGCTTTCAAAATTCCTTTCCTGCGTTTTTTTAATTTAAAAATGCACCTTTTTATACACCGTACTGAACTTGTTCATGATTTCATATCTCTTTGTATCCTTTTCACAAAACAGAGTGTAACGGTTTGGTTTTGGAATTCGTTTTCCTGACCCACGGTTAAAACCGTGGGCTATGTGGGGGACATGAAACGAGGGAATGGATTTATCCAATTGGGGATGCATTATGGAATACGATTGGGAGGCCAATCTTTAAAAATGCAGTTCCTTATAGACGGTATCCTGCCGGGGCAATACGTCATTAAACCAGCGTTCGAATTTCACGCCCGGATTGTTGGCGTCATACATGGTATAACTCAAATTAAAAGAACGGTTGCCACGACCTGTAAATACAATATTCGTATCGCAGCCATGATAAAATAAATTACCGCCCCATCCCAGTTCCATCTTGGGCGAATCCCCATCCCCTACGACATGCACTTTCATATAACCAGCTGAAAATACAAATATGTCATCATGTACTTCACCGGCGTCTTTAAATACCGATTCATCCATCGCCCCACCATAGAAATAATCTTTTATATATCCGGAAGGTACAGAATCCACCTTAGATTCAA